>JAHFQL010000011.1 GCA_023259315.1 Candidatus Woesearchaeota archaeon
TTGTCAAAATTTCCTGCCCATAAGTCATTATAAACGTCAATATTTTGGCTTCCTTTAATATTCCATTCTTTATAATTTTCTGCTCCCCGTATATCAATTATTAGAAATGATTTATCTTTGTTATTTACAAGTTCCTTAGCTGTAATTTGCTGCATTTTAGACTTGTAGTTATATAAAGTGGTAGTATTAATAAATTTAACGATGGGATTAAATTACCTGCTTCTAAGAACCCCTATTCTGGGGCAGTATTGTCTTATCGCGCATCTGGAACAGATTGGAGAATTAGTAAAGCAAATGTTCTGCCCATGCAATACAAACAAGTCATTCAAGTCATGCCAGTATTTTTTTGGGACTATTTTCATCAATTCGTCCATAGTTTGCTCAGCATTTTTTGTCTTCACCCAGCCTAGCCTGTTCGATAAAACATGGACATGGACATCCACAGGTATGTAATCAGATTTTTTGTGGCCATAAACCATTGTGATCGCTGCTGTTTTCTTACCAACACCTTTCAGTTTCATCAATTCTTCAAAAGTGTCAGGAACTTTTCCATTATATTTTTCAATTATATCCTTTGCAATTTGTTTTATACGGACAGATTTTGTTATATAATAGTTTACTGGGCGAATTATTTTTTGTATTTTCTTTAGCGGCATTTTAGAAAGTTTTTGAGGAGTGTCTGCAGCTTGAAAAAGTTTTAGAGAAATTGGGCCAGTTGTTCTGTCTTGAGTCCTTAAACTTAGAATGCAAGAAATTAAAACTTTGAAAGGGTCTCTTTGTATTTCTCCGATTTTTGAAACAACTGGATTTTCAAAATCTTTTACTTCTTGTTTTAGAAGAGAAATTATTTTTGGAATGTTTTTTGGTTTATTCATTGGTTTAGTTTCCACTGCTTAATAAATGTTCCATTATTTCAGATTGAAGCCTTATGTTGGCAAGTGATTCCTCAGGAGGAACTAACAGCAATTGCGGATTATGTTCTGTTACTGACCTTACAAACCTTGATATAGAAACCTTTAAAGCATCATCAACCGGTATTTGAGTTCCATTATCAGGCCTTTGAAGGTAGTAATAAATCTCATTTCCAGAGCCATTTTTTGATTCTCTAGTAACATAAGCTCCTTCAAAACCAAATCGTAATTTTTTTGCGCCTTGTTTTCCTAGCTTTATGCGAGCTGCAGTATTTTTATCTGCATCCAAATTTATTAACAAATTAGTTTCATCAGCTGAATAAGCACCATCAATCCCCTTAATATCCTTAATTTGCCAAGCCCTTAACAAAAAACTCAAGGCATGCGGCAATAAGTCTATTGGTATTTCCAAACCATTTCCCTTTCCTGCGGTTATTAGTTCAAATTCCAATCTATCCCTGGCAGCTGCCCCATAATCTACTAAATATTGATCAAGCAAATAAACCAGCTGCGTGTTCACTGTAAAAACCCTCTTCCTTTCAGCGGCAAGTCTAAACAATTCTTCAGCTTCCGATAGGTTCTGTGCCGGTGTTTTTGAAGAATCCCAATATACGGGTTTTTCGCATAGCACATGCGCACCTGAAAGAAGTGCCAATTTTGTATGCTCATAATGTTTGTCTTTTGGAGTACAAACAGAAACAGCGTCTGGCTTTTCTTTTTCTAAAAGATATTCCAAATTCCAATAAGGAGCTGACCTAATTCCGAAATTTTCTTCTAAAAATCTTGCTGAACAACGCGCTCCATCTTCAGAACTTCTTAAAACAGCAACTAAATTAGCTCCCGCCTTATAAAATTCCCTTGCATGGTGGTACCCAATACGATTTGGCGTAGCCCCTAAAACTGCAACTTTCAAATCCACCATTAAACAAAGTATTAATTATTATTTTAAAAACTTATTGGATTGATTTTTCATTTCAAAATCCTGCCATTCTTTCTGCTCCACAAAAACAAGTCCAGTTCATCCATATCAATGCCAACTTGCTTTGAGAAATCAATGAATTTCTGCTCAATCCCTAAATATTCCTTTGGATTTTTCGGCTTGTCATTTGTATTCAAGATGCCAAATTCGTGAAGAGAATTTATTATATGCTTGTCCAGAATTGCGTAGCCCTTGAACCCAATGTTCCTCAGAAAATGCGATGCTTCCTTGTAACCCAAGCCTTTTATGTCCTTATTCAATGCAAAAAAATTCCGTAATTCATTTTTGTCCTGGAAAGATTTTATTTTCTTTTTTAGTTCAAAGTTTAATGTGTTTTTCAAATGATTTCTAGTATGGACAATGAATTCGGGCCTTAAATTATTGAACCTGTATATCCCTTCCAATCTTTTTGTCATATCAGCTGCAGTGCCATTTATCAGCACATTTCTCACTGCATCAACTGCCCTCAATCCCATTTCAGCACTTGTGTTTGCTGTAAAAATGCAGAAAGATAATTCCTCAAACAGCCTGTAATCATCTTTTGCATCAACAGGAAGCAATCTTAATTCATTATCCTTGTAAAACCAAGAATAAGGCTCATTAAAAAATTTATCAAATTGCTGCAATCTATCATTTATCTTGTCCCTCTTGTTTTGGTATTCTATCCTAAGTTTGCCTATATTGTCCATCAATTGCGGGATTTTTTGGTGTTTTTTAAAACTTGCCTTCTGTTGTGGGTTATCATAATAAAAACAATCATCAAAGAGGTATAATTCAGAAAATATTTGCAAGCCACGGTTCATTTTAGTTTGTTTATCAATTCAATCAAAAAAGGGAACTTATTATAGCCTGCTTTTGAGTTCAGGTGGCCTCCGTTAGGGATTATGTGCAGTTCTGCATCGAGATTAAAGGACAATTGCCTTGTCACATCTTCTGAAATATATTCATCATTATCTGAACCGATTACAAAAAAGTTTTCACAGTTCTCAATTATTCTATTCCAGTTGAATTTTTTATCAACAAAACTCTTGTTCAGTTCCTTGAATTGATTTTCCAAAACATAATGATAACCAGACACCAAGAATGCTGCCCTTATTTCTTTATCAGACTGTTCCAGATATCTTAGAACAAATGCTGCCCCCAAGCTATGTCCTATAATTACTGTATCCTGATTTACTTTATTTTCATATCTTTTAAATATTTTCATCCATCTTTCAAGAGACTGGCCTATCGGAGTGGGAAATTTAGGCACGATAACTTCGTATCCCTTTTTCTCTAATTCTTTCTTCAGCCAGGGAAACCAGTTTTCATCCGGATGGCCGTAAATCCCATGTATGATAAAAAAGTTCATTTTATTAATTTTTGAATAATATCTATAAATTTTTTAACATCTTTTTCCAATTCTTCTGTGATTGCTTCGTATACTAGTTTATCATTAATCTTGCCGTACTGGTGCGCGATGAAATTACGCATACCTTTTGCATCCTTCAATCGATTGTAAAGTTCATTGCTTATTATTCCATTTTCTTCCAAAATCTTGAACGAGTCTATATCATCATCAGGAACTCTGAATTTTTTTAAAGTTATAAAAATAAACGCTAGATCTGTAACTGCTTCAACCACTTTCTCAAAATTTCTTTCACAAGCTGCTCTGATAATTTTATTTGATTCATACTCTTTAAGAGTATTCGGTACAATTTCAATTAATTCATTCAAATACTTTTGAATATCATTTATTTTTTCATTAATCTTACTCAAGCAGATTCACCCAATATTTTTCTTGTTCTGATGAAGAAGTCTTCATCTTTTAAATATCTTATACTAAACAGATTATTATCAAAATTTTCTTTTTTGTATAATAATTTATGGGATTTGGCAATTGAACGCTTAATCTTCTGCGGAAGAACATTAAATACTTGTATATCTACTTTTTCAGAAAAATTCCCCAATATTCTTATTCTGAACTTATCAGCATCATCCTTTTCAATATCATCAAATATAGCACATATATCTATATCAGATCTTGGCGTAATAATACCACTTATTCTAGAGCCAAAAAGAAATATCGCTTGAATCTTTTCCTTTAATTTGTCCTGTAGAATTATGTCAACAGCTTTGTCAATAATCCTCGTTGCATCTTGGTCTTTTTTTAATCTGAATTCATTCTCAAATTTAAATATCTCCCTAATGAACTCTAATTTCGGCTTTATATCTCTGCTTAACCTGTTTCTTTCTGATTGTGTCAGTGGTAATCCATCTAGTTGTTTTGAAATAATTTCTAGTTCTTTCTTGCCAAATACTTTTCTTGCATTCTTATTGCGTTTTAAAAATTCACTTAACAAAATAATCACCATTTAGGTTAAAATATCCATTATTTAGGTTACGAAGTATATAAAGGTTTTGGTCGCGTTTTTATATTTTCTATCAAAATTGAGAAATGATTCATCTTCTAAAAAAATTTGTCAAAGTAATCTGCTCATCTCTTTTTGAGCTTAAATAAATAACTTGCCCTTCTCTGCTGCCAAACCTGTAGATGGAAATGCCCTTGCACCCTAATTCATAAGCCATAATAAAAATTTTCTCGACATCTTCGACAGTTGCGTCTCTTGGCAACGTCACAGTTTTTGATATGCCATTGTCAACATATTTCTGGAAAGCGGCCTGCATTTTCACATGCCACTCTGCATCAATGTCGCTTCCAACAACAAATATTTCCTTTAAAGTTTTCGGAATCTCGTCTATATTTTTTAAGGTCCCTTCCTTGTTTATTCTTTCTATAATATAATCTTTATGCAAATTTTTCTCAACTAAGGCTCTTTTCAGCTCTTCATTAAAATAGTTCAGCGTTTTTCCTTCTGCTGTTCTTCTTGCATAGCTTAAGGCAAACAATGGCTCTATGCCGCTTGAAGTGTTTGTTATTATGCTTATTGTCCCTGTTGGAGCAATTGTTGTTGTTGTTGCATTTCTTAATTTTAATTTATTTTTAGTGTTATATATGCTATGCTTCCATGACGGAAATGTTCCTATTTTTTTAGCTAATTCCATCGAGGCTTTTTTTGATTCTTCAGATATAAATTTCATTATTTCTTCTGCTTTCTCCAGGGCTTCATTTGAATTGTATGGTATGCCAAGTCTGATTAACATGTCGGCAAATCCCATTATGCCCAAGCCGATTTTCCTGTTTTGCTCTACAATTTTCCTGTTTTCTGCAATCGGATAATTACACATATCAATAACATTGTCAAGAAAGTGTATTGCTAAATGGGTTGTCTTCTTCAATCTATCATAATTTATTTTTTCATCAACAACAAAGTTGCTGAGATTTATACTGCCAAGATTGCAGGACTCGTACGGCAGAAGTGGCTGCTCGCCGCAAGAGTCTGTTGACTCTATTTTGCCAAGTTTTGGAGTCGGATTGAATTTATTGATTCTGTCTATGAAAATGACTCCCGGGTCGCCATTGAGCCATGCCTGCTCGCAAATCAGCCTGAATATTCTATTTGCATTTTCATTTCTTATAATTTTTTTTGTCCTTGGGTTGATTAGACTGTAATTTTTATTTTTCTTCACGCAGGCCATGAATTTGTCTGTTATTGCAACAGACACGTTAAAGTTTGTCAATATATTTGGGTCATTTTTTACTGTTATAAATTTCTCGATGTCAGGGTGCTCCACATTCAGAATGCCCATGTTCGCTCCCCTTAAAGTTCCGCCCATCTTTATCTGCTCTGTTGCAGCATCAAAAACTTTCATGAACGATATTGGGCCGGATGTATAGCCTGCGCTTTCAATTATGTCCCCTTTCGGCCTCAGATTTGAGAAATTGAATCCTGTTCCAGCTCCTGTTTTGTGTATGAGGGCTGTCTGGTATAATGTTTTGAATATTGAGCCTATGTCATCTTCTATCGGCAAAACAAAGCACGCTGCCAATTGCTGTAGTTTTCTTCCAGCGTTTAACAGGGTTGGGGAGTTTGGAAGGAAATTCAAAGAAGCCATTAAATTATAGAATTCTTCCTCTGTTTTTTTGATGTCTTTTTTTGAATGTTTATATTTTGCATCTGCCAACGCAATGTTATGAGCAACTCTCCTGAACATGTCTTGTGGTTTTTCTATAACTTTTCCTTTTGAATCCTTTTTTAAGTACCTCTGTTCCAGAATTGCTAAAGCATTTTTTGATAATCTTAGTTTTGGCATTGTGCGGTATGGAATAATTGATTTAATAATATTATAAATTTATTGTTTTTAATAAACTTTTATGAAAAAATTTATATAAAAACAAGTATTAAATGATAAATATGATAGATCACTTATCAATCAAAGAAATCGATGACAGGTTAAAAGAAGTGCCTGGCTGGGAGATGATTAGCCACACTGAAATTTCTAAAGAATTTGAATTCAAGGATTTCAAGGAAGCGATCGATTTTGTTTCTAAAGTTGGAGAGAATGCATCACATGAATACCATTATCCAGGTATTTGGATACGGAACAATAAAGTTACTCTGACTTTGACAACACATGACGAAAATGCGCTGACTTACAAAGATTTCAAGATGGCGAAGATAATTGAGCAGCTGGTTTGAAAATCAAATATAATACTTTAATTTGAAAACTTCTAAATGTCTTGAAGTATTCGTTATATATTTAAACTCAAAGATTAATAACAAAATATGCAAGTAAAAACTATATGTCTTTTGATACTTATTGTAGTAGCCACCCTAGGTTGCTCTCGTGCTTCTAAACAATTGCCGGAAATGAACGATAAATTTTACAGGTTATATGCTGACAAAGATGGATACATTTGGTCATCAAGTCGAGGTTACGATAATGTTGTTAAAAAACTTGATGGCAATTTAAATGTAATTGATTCAATTAAGGCGCCAGGTGTATCAAAAATTGCATATGTTGGAGGTGCAACTATTTGGTCATTTGGTGGTAGCCTTCTCGCAAGAAGTATAGATAACGGCAAAACATGGGACTGTTTCAGCAAAAATATATATACAAATTGTGATAAGACCATTACCGATAACAATTTCCAAATGATTAATTCAATAATTTCTAATGGTGGCGAGTACATCTTGGGAACCTATGATGGAATTTACAAGAGTTCAGACAATGGCAACACATGGCATGGAACTTATGTGGGTGAAGAGACAGGTAATCATCAAGTCTTTGACATGATTAGCGATAATAGTATAGTATATGCTTCAGTGCAACTTCCAACGCCGGATATATCTTATGGGATTATTGAAAGCTCCGACAATGGGCAAACGTGGGAGACAGTTGTGAGCTTTGGCAAGATTGTTGGTGTATCTAGATTCATCGGCTCTGTATCTTCAGAACGCATCTATGCTTTACAGCCGCCGGATGTTGTTGTTCTAGCAAAAGAAAATAAAGAATGGAAAGCTATTTCTCATTTGTTAGTTAAAAAGATAGAGGGGGGTGAGCAATGCAACTTTGATTTTTCTGTGACGACAAAGGGTGATATACTTGCATCTTGCTCATTATTCACAAGTAAATATGAAGGAGGAGATTTTCCTACAATAAGAAACAAGGGAGCTTACTTATTGAAAAGCTTGGATTTTGGTAAATCATGGCAGGAAGTTAAGATAGACGCAAGGATAAACTTTATTTCTGATATAACTGTTTTACCTTCAGATGAATTGGTTGCGGCAACTAACTTAGGCATTACAAAGATAGATTACAATAAATGATTTTTAAGCAAATTTTAATACTCAATCCCCTTTCTTGCGACAATGCCTTTCTGCCATGGGTGCTTCAGGCCATTGACCACGTTGACATAATCTGCGGCATCCATCAATTCTTTTGGAGCGTCCCTGCCTGTGAAAACCAGTTCAACCTTGCCATGATTTTTAATCAGGTCAAGAGCTTCCCCCAATGGAATCAATCCTTTTGCCAGAACGCAGTTTATCTCATCCATAATTACCATGTCATAGTTTCCGTTTTTTATTACATTCTTCGCGTGCTCAAAGCCTTGCATTGCAGCTTCTTTCTCCTCAATGTCCGGCTGGAAAACAAATCTGCTGGTCTTGTCTGCAAATTCCTTAATCTTTTTCTGTTTTTCCTTCAAAGCATCAACGCCAAACTGCTCAATCTCAAATCCTAATTTCCTTGCGCTGTACAATTCTCCTGTGAAGCCGCTTTTTAGGAACTGTATCATATGAACTCTCAAATTATTGCCTATTGCCCTTAAAGCTAATCCCAAGGAAGAAGTTGTCTTGCCTTTTCCATCTCCGGTTATTACATGAACTAATCCAAGCCTTTCCTTGCTGTCATCGCCTTTTACAACAATTGGTTTTTTTATTTGTGTTAAGGACATTTTAAGTTGAATTTTTTGATTTATTTTTAATTTTATTGTTTTTACGAAACCTGCGGATTTGATTTTAATTCTTTCACAGATCTCCAGAAGAAAAATCCAATTATTAAGAACGTGATTATTGGGGAGGCCCATTCCGGAATTCCAATCCCAAAACTGTCAAGCAGCATGACAACTCCTAGTGCGAGTATGGAATACATTGCTCCGTTCTTCAAATACTTGTACTTTTTCACTCTTTCTATATTGCTAACAGTTAATTGTCTGACAACCAAAGCACCTATTCCATTGCCAATCAAAATCAAAGGTAATACAAATGTGAAAGCAAAAGCGCCCAAAATTCCGTCGATAGAAAAAGTAGCATCAATGATTTCCAAATAGAAAATCTTGCTTATATCTGTCAATTTTGAATCTCCTTCAATCATCTGTCTTTCCATTTTCTCAGCGTTTTCCTTAAAACCATGCGTGATAAAAAATGCTGTTGAGCCTATCACAGCTCCAAAAGCCATCCAAGGATGCACTTTAATGGAAAGCCAAACGACAGCTGCAAGCAAAATAGAGACAACTGCAAAAAACCAGACCCCTTGTTTATGTATAAATTTTTCTCCTATCAACCCATAATGCTTTGGCTCCAAGAAAATCCAATGAAAAAATAAAAATAACAAAAAAGTCCCTCCGCCAACTAAAAGTATTGGAGCAGATTGCTCAATAACTTCCTTAACATGCGGGTCGGAGCTAAATGAAGCGATAAAACTTCCTATAAATCCAAGGGAGGGGTTTGATCCATATACAATAATCCACGGCAATAATCCCCTTACTAAAAATACAGCAATCAAAATACCCCAAAGCAAGAACCATTTTCTTCCTCTTTTTGACATTGTTGAAAGAACTTCCGCGTTGATGATTGCATTATCTACGCTTATAACAATCTCAAACAAAGCAAGTCCAAAAATTATCATGACTATTGATAGCCAGTTCATAGCTTTGATTAATTAGTGTAAGAATAAAAAGATTTGTATATTTTATTTATTGTTGCAGGAAATTATCTTGTATCATAAATCTTCATCTCCTGTCAAAAATTTTCTCTGGCATTAAAAAGGCAGCCACAATAGGGATTGCAACTGTGCCAAGGCCAAATGAAAGCAAAACCCATAGGGGGTAATTGTTGTAGGACGACATTAAATCAGATTTCAGCTGAAGAATAATAAAAAAAATCACAACTAAAGGAACAATAAACCTTATCAAAAATCTCCACACAACTCCAATTTTTATTTTAAAATTTATAACTGGTGTAATGTATTGTTTTTTATAAATATAACTGCTAAAAATCTTCATCTCTTTTTTATGCTTAAAATAATAAAAATAAATAGAATTACATGCACAAGCCCCAGCCGCATCCTGGGCAGTGCAGGCAGCCTTCTTTTAACTCGACTGCTGTCCCACATTCCGGACAATTCTTTATTGCTGCTTTTGTCATTGGCCTGTCTCCGTTGCCGGCATAAACCATGCCCTGTCCTGCTTCCTTGATTGCTTGCTTTACCGGCTGGTGCGTGACTTTTACCTCTTCCTTATGTTCCTTTGCCTTTGGCGCAACCAAAACCTGGTCTTTGATGCTTGTGTCCCTGAATACAGTAACATCCTTGCAGCCAAGTTCATAAGCTAAAATATAACTCTGCTTCATGTCCTCAACAGTTGCATTTGCAGGGAAATTGTTTGTTTTCGAGATGCTTGAGTCTGTCCACTTCTGGAATGCCGCCAATGCCTTTATATGGTCTTCTGGCGTTATGTCCATTGCCGTAACCAATGCCCTTCGTATTTCTTCAGGAATGTAATCAATATTCTGGATGCTTCCTCTGTGCTTGTTCACATCTTCCAGCAATCTTTCGTTGAACAGGCCTTCTTCTCTCAAGACTTTCTCGGCAGCCGGATCTATATAATAGAAGCTCCCAACTTTGACATTTTTTTCATAAACAACAGAATAAACTGGCTCCATTCCGGATGAGCATCCAGCAATCATGGAAATGCTGCCGGTAGGCGCAATTATTGTCGTGTAGCCATTCCTGATTCCATAAGTCCTTACGTCTTGCCTTATTTTGTCCCAGTCAAAGCTATTTTTAGTGCCTTCTTCAGGGCCTTTTATCGGCAGTCTTCCTTCCTTGTAGAAGCTCTTGTCATAAAATGGCAAATTGCCCCTACTCTTCGCCAATTCAATACTTTCAACTTTGCTCCAGTAAGCTACGAATTCCATCAATTTTTCCATGAATTCTCGGCCTTGGTTTGAGTTGTAAGAAATCTTTAACTCGTACAATAGGTTAGCAACTCCCATAACCCCCAAGCCAATCTTTCTTGTAGCCAATGACATTTCCTCTATCTGCTTTAGCGGAAAATTGTTTACATCTATCACATTGTCCAAGAATCTTGTGCAGCTTCTCGTGACTTTTTTCAGGCCTTCCCAATCAACCTCTGTAGTACCATAATTATTATGCTTTGCAAAAGCCCACACGTTTATCGAGCCTAGATTGCAAGGCTCATTCGGATATAAAAGAACTTCACCGCAAGGATTTGTTGTCACAATCGGGCCAAGATGCTTGTAGAACGGATTGTAGTCATTAACCCTGTCAAAGAAAATAACGCCTGGCTCGGCAGATTCCCATGCCTGATAAACAATCTTGTCAAACAAAATCCTTGGGCTTATGTATTTTACAACCTTTCCATCTTTCGGATTTACCAATGGGTACGGCTCGTCAGTTTCATAGTATTTCCAAAAGTCCGGCATGATCAAAACACTTATGTTGAAGTTCCTTAATCCCTTGTTGCCTTCTTTTGCTGTTATGAATTTTTCAATGTCAGGGTGGTTTGAGTTGAGAATACCCATGTTTGCCCCTCGCCTGATGCCACCTTGCTTGATGACCTCAGTCATTGTGTCAAATAATCTCATGAAGCTTAACGGACCTGAAGCAACCCCTCCAGTTGAACTGACAAAATCGCCCTCTGGCCTTAGTTTTGAGAAATTATAGCCCATGCCCCCTCCTGCCTTGAATACAATTGCAGTATTTTTCAAAGTTTCCATGATGCCGTCTATTGAGTCCGGAACATCCAAAACAAAGCACGCACTGCCCATCCCTAAAGGATTGCCGAAATTTGCAATTGCAGGAGTGTTTGGCATGAATAATTTGTAAGTCATCAATATATATAGTTCATCAATATTTTTCTCATAATCAGTGAATTCGCCTTTCTTAATCATGTCAAAGAATTTGCTCCATGAAACTTTCATGTGCTTGTTCCTGTTGAAGCGCTCATACATTCGCTTTAGCGCTTCTAAATGATACCTATTCAATTTGTAATTTCCAATGCTTTGTTGGTCTTCATGAACGGCCGGCTTGAAGTCTTCCTGCATATTGATTGGCTGCCTGCCATCTATGTCAAACACTCTAGCGTCATAAAACAAGTCCGGCAGAGCAGCATGTATTGCCACTCTTGTAAACAACTGCTTTGGTGTTTCTATTAATTTGCCTGTGGCATCTTTTCTCAAGTATCTTGCCTTAAGGACTCTTAATGCATTGACATCAAATCTTTTGTCTACCTCATCAACCTCTTCCTTTTCCAGGACAATTTGCTTCTCTTTTCTTATTGCAGCTCTTTCCTGCCTGTAAAGAATGTATGCTTTTGCTGTTGCAGCATGGCCGTTTTCTATCAGGACTCTTTCAACGATATCTTGGATTTCCTCAACTATAGGTGTTGTTTTGCATAAAATTTCCAGTTCTTTGATTACTTTGTCGCTCAGCATCTGGGCTATTTTTCTGTCTTTGCCGCCAACAGACTGGGCTGCCTTGAAAATGGCATTCGTTATTTTGCTTTGGTCAAATGCCACTACTGTTTCGTCTCGCTTCTTTATCCTAGAAATTTTTGTTTCCATAGATAGTCCCTCTCAATTTTTATATATTCTATATATTTTTAAATGGCCAAAAACACAATATGTAGTGGTTTGGTTGACATCTATATACAATAGGTAGTGCCTTTTGAGGCAGCCCATATATATAAATATTTTGGTTTTGACAGTATCTCCGAATCGTTCTCTATCTTATCTATAAAAACCCATTAACGATTGAACATTAACAAAAAAACAATAAATTATAATCATACGCATTGATATTCAAAAAAGACAAAACCCCAATAATAACTAAAAATATATTTAGAATCCTAAGAAGAAGAGATTTCTCTAATTTGTTGGTATAGATTTTAAGCCAATCTGGTATTTTTAAGTATTGTTTCAATTTATTTAAAATATTTACTATAAGAAAAACCAAAATAATTTTAAATCAGCCTTTATTCTAGAGGTGAATGGCACCAAATCCAAATTGGATAAAGGAGCAGAAGCACAGCAAAGATTTTGAAGTCATTAAAGTCAAGAAATACGACGATTATAAAGATTTCAAGATGGACATGGGCTGTTATGTCCTGATTAAAATTTACAGGGAGACCCATGAAATCGGGGTTGGAATATGCAATTACAAGCATGAAATACTGAAAGAGTTCAGGGGCACAAGAGCCCAGGACCTTTACACAGCAATATTTGATTACGGCGAGAAGCACAATAAGAAATGGTTCAATAAACTGGAGCATGCAGCTTATTTGGGAAAAGAACTTAAGAAAGCTGAAATTTGCCTGGCAATGGGCATGAATTATGTTCAGGAATAGGCTTTTATTTATTTTTTGATTTCTTTTGGTTCAAATAGTTTAAAATGATTATAAACTTCCTTCTTCAAAGAATTATCAAATGTTAGGGTGGCGATTCCACTATCATTATCCATTTCCCAAGGCAAATCCAGTCTAAACATTATTTTCCAGTTTTTTTGATATAATTCTAATTCATGTCCGGTGTTTATTTTTTGTATATTTTTAGATAAATCCTTTAATCGGATATCATTAATATTTAGCTTGCCTTCCATTATTTCTCTAAATCCATACTTATCGCTTTTGTACTTAATAAACACTTCTTGAGAATTTCTTTTTTTAATAAAATTCAGATACGCTTTAACTATTTCATCTCCAGAAAAACAATTAAATTTTATTTTCATTTTCTGGAATATGCTATTCCCCTTACCTCTTCAACCATGTCGCTTGCCAAATAAGTGAACCCTTTTTTCTTTCTCAGGAGAATGTCGCCGATTTTTTTATTGAAGTAGGATGCATTTATTGAACTATGCAAAATATCATTGGACTGCGCTAAAAATCCTGCACATAATCCAGCCAATACATCGCCAGTGCCACCCTTTGTCATTCCAGGATTACCACTATTCATATAAGATATTTTATCTTTTGAAATAATAACATCAATTTTCCCTTTCAACAATATTATGTTGTTTTTATCCAAAAACTTTTGTGTTGTTTTTTTGATCAATCTGGATTTTTTTATAATATTCTTTTCTTTATTTATTCCATCAATTATTTGTTTATGAATTTTTGAGTTAATCAAAAAATATTCCAATTCTTTTGAATGCGGAGTTATTATAGAATTCTCGACACCATCCATGGAAATTGATTTTATTGCATCAGCGTCTACCACCTTGAATTTTTTAATTTCTTTTGCACATTTCCTGCAAAACTTTTTAGTTTCATTTTTTAATCCCATTCCATTACCAATCAATAGCAAATCAAACTTTTCCATTGATTTTTTTATAATATCGAAATGTTTTAACTTAAAATAATCATCTTCAAGTTTCATTGTTACAAGGTCAGGAGAATAGGCGTTGATTGCCCATGCAACTTTTTCAGGAGCAATAATCTTGACCAAATCGCAGCCGCTTCTTAATGCAGCCAGTCCTGCTAAAGTGATTGCGCCAGCATAATTTTCAGAGCCGCCGACGGCAAGAACATAGCCGTTATCGCCTTTGTGGCTGCTGCTTTTTCTTTTTGGTATTTTTATTTCCGATTTTGTTATGAATTTCATTTTCAAATTAAAAATCAGGTATGTGTATATCTTCGATGTCTTATATAGTCTGGATTGACAAGATTTGGAATAGGGTTGCCTTCTAACGCTGCATCTAAATTTTCAACAGCCAGTTCCGACATTTGCGTTCTGGTTTTTTTGCTTGAAGAGCCAATATGCGGAGATATTGTTAAATTTGGGACTGACAAAAGATTCAAATTTATATTTGGTTCATTCTTAAATACGTCAATTCCTGCCGCAGCAATTGTTCCGTTAGCTAGGGCTCGTATTAGTGCTTCTTCATCTACAACTGAGCCCCTGCTTGTATTTACAAATACAGCTGTAGGCTTCATAAGGCCAAATTCTCTTGTTCCGAAAAAATTAACAGTTCCTTTTGTTAACGGCAAGTTTGCACTTACAAAATCAGACTTTCTTAAAAGCTCATCGAGTGCCACATATCTTGCGCTATAACCTAGATCTTGGCATCCATTCGGTGATTGACTGCGATTGTTATACAACACCTCCATCTCGAAACCTCCATGTGCCCTTTTTCCAATTGCCTGGCCTATTTGTCCAAATCCTACGATGCCGACAGTTTTTTTATATAAATCAACTCCAAGGTAAGGGTCCTCTAACTTCCAGCCTTCATAGTTTCCCCCTCT
Organism: Candidatus Woesearchaeota archaeon; assembly: GCA_023259315.1. The sequence goes on from JAHFQL010000011.1 coordinate 14,813, forward strand.
TAAATCTGTCACTGCACGAATTAAATTTCTCCCCGCAGCAAGCATCAATAGAATTGCATGATCAGCAGTGGTCTGGGTAAGAACTCCGGGGGTGTTTGCAACAGGAATTCCGAGAGAAGTCGCATAATCAACATCTATGCGGTCATGGCCCACCGATACTGTGGATATAACTTTTAATTGCGGGTTTTGGTCGATAACTTTCATATTAATTTTATCTGTTAGCAGACAAATTAAACCATCTGTGTCTCTGACTCCTTGCATTAATTCATACTGGTTGGTTTTAGCGGAACATTTAACATTATACCTTTGAGAGAGACTTGTCATGACTTCTTCCTGCAGTGCTTGTGTACAATAGATTGTCGGTTTATGGTTCGTTTCGATCATTTTAGTCATATTTGATGGTAGGTCATTTATGAGATTAAGAAAGAAATTTAAATCAATTTATAATTATTTCCAATTTTTTTATTTCGGCAATCCTATGTCAGCAACAACAATTTTTTCCTGAAATTTCTCAAGACCTTTTTTCATGTCGTGAAAAGTCACAATTAAATCCGCATTTACGCACTTCTCGAATATTTCTCCAGTGTTTGGATCTATCCCGGTCGGTATATCTATACATATCTTGTAGGCTTTTGACTTATTTACATCATCAATAACAGCCGATATCTCCCTGTTTAACCTTCCCTGTATTCCAATTCCCAATATTGCATCAACAATTATGTCATATTCGTCAAAGTCAACTTCGTCGTCAGTCAGCATCTGGATTTTATCATTGTGTTCAATTTTCTTAAAATTTGCCAATGCTTCCTTTTTCATCTTGTTTTCATCGCCAATGAACAAAATGTCTGTTTCCGCTTCATCTCCTAAATATCTTGCAGCAACAAAGCCGTCACCGCCATTATTCCCATGATAGCATACAACAAGAATTTTTTTATCTTTCAAATCAAACCTCTGCTTTATGGTTTGATATACGGCCCTGCCGGCATTCTCCATTAAATTAATTCGAGGAATATCACTCTTTGCCTCTAAAATTCTCATATCTTGTGATGAAATCATTATGATTTACAAAATAAAATTGCTTATCTTATCTTCAGCATCCGTGTTGTTGTCAAATCTGTTTATTAAACTTTTCTTTTCATCAGCGCTTATGTAGCTTGTTTCAACCAAAAAATCCATGAAGTCAATTTTTTCTGAATTTATTATTCTTTTTAATAAAAGCCCATAAGGGTAATTCATCGCAGGCATTATCAATTTTTTCCTCGTCAAGTCAATTATTGTATTGTTTGCCCATTCAATTATTATATCGTTCTGCACTGCATTCATGAAAGAGCCGTCAGGAAATGCATCATTTAAAAATTTTATCATTTCATTGAAATCTTCTGGCAATTTTGGCAGGATTTTTTCCATTGCCCCGCATTCTCCAAATAAACTTTCCATTGAAAATTTTTTATCCTGGTCCAGGAACGGGCTTCTGTTAAATGGGAAAAGCCTGCAAACATAAGCCCTTTTTGTGTGGTAAATCAAGCATTTATTGTTTTTTAAGAGCGGGCATGCGTCAGTTTCTGCGTCCATGAAATAAGTGAGTATAATCGCTTTGTTTGAATTCAAGTCCATGATTGCCCTTAATGGCTTTATTCTTGCATCAACATTAACTTCGTGCTGCCATTCTTGAAATCTTTTTGCTTCCCAGTCCCACAAAGGAAAGGTCATCTGCTCAACAGGAACTAATTGAACAACAGGAAGTTTTCCGAATGCATATTCTTTGACAAAGTCTTTATCTTCTTTTGGAATTATTCCCCTTATATGGCTACAGCAGCTACCGCAGGCATTGCACTTAAATTTTGGAATTTCAGGATTTATTTTTATGAACATTTTATTTGTATTTTTTAAGTACTATTTATTATTTACCAAAAAATTTAATAATAAAGTATTAATTCCGGAAAATATGAATATTGCCCTTGTAACGCTGGTGGTTGGAGAAAATTATTTCCATTGTAAAATGTTTTATATTATTTTGATTAAAGTTCACTTCCACTCCCTCAGCATTTCCATCATCAGTCTTACAGGAACTCCTGTTGCCCCTTTTGTTAGAATTCCTTTGTCGGATTTTGACCAGACTGTTGTGCCTATGTCGATGTGAGCCCATGGCACTTCATCTACAAAATTTTTGAGAAAAGCAGCCCCTATTATCACTCCTGCATCGCCCTCTTCGCTGATGTTCTTTATGTCTGCAACATCGCTCTTGATGCTTTCATCGTATTCCGGCCACAATGGCAATTCCCAAACTTTTTCTAAACTTTTCTTGGAAGCATTCTTGATTTTCTCGCTCAATTTCTCGTCTGTGCTTACAAACGGCGTTCCAATGTATCCGAGAACAACCATGCTTGCGCCTGTCAGGGTCGCAAGGTCTATTATGCATTGCGGCTTCATTTCAGCGGCGTAAGACAATGCATCTGCAAGAATCAACCTGCCTTCTGCATCTGTGTTTTTTATCTCGACAGTCATCTTATTGTAGGCAGTCAGAATATCATCGGGCCTGTAGGAATTTGCGTCAATCATGTTCTCGCATAAAGGAGTAACAACAACCAGATTCACAGGCAGCCTTAATTTTGAGCAAGCCTCGGCAATGTGAATAGAGGAAATAGCTCCTGCCATGTCATCCTTCATGTTCAGAATATAAGGATATGGTTTTAAATTCAAGCCGCCGCTGTCAAAGGTTACTCCTTTTCCAACAATAGCGATTGGCTTTTGCTTATCACCATTGTACTCCAAAACAACAAGTCTTGGCTTGTTGACGCTTCCCTTACCCACCGCGAAGAAGCATCCCATTCCCATTTTCTCGATTTGTTTTTCATCAAAGACTGTGCACTTTAGGCCAGATTTTTTTGCAACTTCTTTTGAATAATTCGCTATGTATTCTGGAGTTACCACATTTGGTGGCATATTAACAAAATCTCTTGTCTTGTTCACTGCAGCAGCAATTGCAGAAGCATAATCTAATTCTTTTTCAAATATCCTGTTAGAATATGTTATGAGGGATACGTTTCTAATATATTTTATCTTGTCTCTGTCTTTTGTCTTGTAATCTGTGAATTTGTACAGGCCAATTAAAATGCTCAATGCAATTTTTTCAACAGCATCATGCTCATCAAATTTGCCGATAAAAGAACCCAGATGCAAGCTGAAGCTTTCGCTTCCATTATCCCTCAATCTTTTTGAGACATCAGCAATAACCGTTGATAAAATGGCAAAGCTGCATTTTTCCTCTTCTCCAAGCCCAACCAAAACAACATTTTTTATGCTCTTGTTTATGTATATGCTTTTTACTTCGCCTTTTTCTGCCTTGTATTTATTGTCTTTGATGTAAGAGCTTATTACATTTCCAGTTCCATCGTCAAAGATTTTTACATCCCCGCTCAGTTTGAATTTGTCCTTGAAGAATCCCAAAAGCAAATTGCTATCTTTAACTTTGCCCAATTCAGTTTTTAACACCTTTACAGAAGCAGTTATTTTATCCATGAGAATGGTGACTTGGAGTTATTTATTAAGTTTCCTAATCAATTAACCTGTTTTTTAATCCATTCAACTTCTTCAGATTCCAAACCGAGTTCTTTCACTAGGTTCTTGCCCATTACTTTGTCTTTGAACATTAAAGGAAGGTAAGGCATTGTGCTTTTCAGGATTTCCTTTTTTGACGAATGAGTTTTTGCCGCAATTTTTTCTGCTATGGCTTTTTTCTTTGCAAGTTTCTGGTTGGCCCACCATAATTTTAGGATTCTTCCGGTTGGTTTGTACTCCACCAAATTCTTGTTTTTTTTATTCTTTGCAGCTGCAATGCCGGCTGTTATAAAGGCATTGATATAAACCAAAAATCTGTAATGCTGCCATCTCCTTATTCTCCTGTTAAAGACATCAGCTTTGCTCAGCATGTCGTAGGCTTTTGCAAGCTCGTCTGGCTTTGTGTACTCTTTTGGCAGGTTTTCATCAATCCATAGCAATTGCTGGCTCAGGTCTTCTTCAACATTGTCAAATGCCGCAACAGCAATTTTCAAATCAGTTGTCTTGAAGATTTTATTCAAAGCGGACATTATGTTTTCTGTTTTGTTCCTGTCTGCCAATTCCTCCAAACTTTCCTTTGACAAATCTTTTTTTTCTTGAGTCAGGGTCTGCAGGTCATTTATTGCAGCTCTTGCATCTCCCCCGCACCTTCTTGCCAAAGATTTCAAAATTTCTTCATCAAATTTTATTTTCTCATTTTCGCAGATTCTTTCCAATATTTTAGCTACCGACAAATAGTCCAGATGCTTGAATTCCATAAGATTTGATTTGCTCCTTAGTGAGCTGAATTTGCTGTCAAAAGGATTTGTTGCTGTTAAAATTACCGGGTAATGTGAATTTTCTATCAGCTTGGTTATTGCCTGTATCCCCCCCCTGTCCTCATGGCCACTTAATCCGTCAATTTCATCGACAAGGATTATTTTTCCTCTTGCGAAAAGGCTTTGCTGCTTTATAGCGTTGCCAACTTTTTGGTTGATTTGGTCTGAATTACGAAATTCGCTTGCATTTGTCTCACATACTTCATAATTTAAATCATTAGCTATAGCATATGCACTTGAGGTTTTTCCAACTCCAGAAGGACCGTAAATGAGTGCAGTTTTTTTTTTCTGC
>JAHFQL010000012.1 GCA_023259315.1 Candidatus Woesearchaeota archaeon
TAAAATCCCCCCTGCTGGTATGTAATATGTGTCATCATCAGTCAAGTTCACTGTAATCCTGTTTATCTTAAAGGTTGAGTTGTCGTCTGTTCCCTCAATAATAACAGGGTCAGCAGTTATTGATGTGTCATCAACCTTTAGGTTATTGCTTGATGCTGTATCAGCTATGTTCGTATCCTTAAGCTGAACTTTTTGCGCTCCAAGGAAAAATGTTGCGCTGTGAATTCCACCTGCAAAATTCTGGAACAAGATTTCTGAAATTCCTACATTTGTTCCATCTGCTAGCTTGTCTGTGTCTCCCTTGTTCATCTTTCTTGTTGACTGCCCATTAACAGTCAATTGCGCAGATGTTGTATCAACATAGCTTAATGTAACTTCAAAGTCCTTTCCAGTTACTGTGTATGTTTTGGTTTGCTTCTCTGTTAGTGTGTCTTTTACAGCACCGCCCATAAGAGTCAAATCTGCACTTGTACCAAGAGTTGTAGTTCTTCTGGCAGTTACAATTGAATATATTTTACCAAACATCTTTAAATCTGTATTTTGGAAATCTGTAAGGAATGTTCCTGTTGATGATGTAGAGCCTGTGCTGTCGTCAACATCACTTTGCAATGCAGTTGTAAACTCTAATACATATCTTCCAAGTTCCTGCCCTGATTTTAAATATAAGAAATCTGCTGTTTTTGAATGGGCGTCTTCAGTATATTTAACAAAACCTGAATTTCCGCTTGTTCCAGGTCCTAACAAGTATAGGTATTGATTATAGGGGGCAGTTCCCTTGCTATTAGTTGTTGTGCCTGAGGATAATGCCTGAAGCTCTCCGCCTGTGCCTCCAAGCACATTGACAGAAACGTTTCTCAATGTCATAATAGCTCCTGGATTTGATGCAAGGTCTTCTGCTAATGCAAGTTTTTTAGTTCCACCTACTTTATAGGCGTCTCCTGTTGTTGTTGGTGTTCCTGCTACTGCTGTAGCGGCTTTTGTTGTTGATGCAAACTGCAAGCTTGAAATTATGTCGGAAATTCCGATTATATCTTGCGCAGCTGCGTTATCACCGACGATTAGAACTCCGCTGAACATACCTTTTGAAACAAATGGCGCAGGGTAATTAGCCAAATCTGTTGCTGCGAATACTGACGAGCCCAGCATAACAGCTCCTGTACCTAATGCAATTATCCTCTTTATAGCTTTTTGAAATCTCATCTTATAAACACCTCCAAGTGTTTTTTGTTTATTTTTATAGTATAATATTGTCGATGAATATTATACTCTGTAGGAACACCTCTTATAAAGCGTTCTTAATCAACTAATTTACTATTATCCATATTTAAAGCTTTTGGTATTATCACATACTAAAACATATATATTTTAGTATATAACTGATGTTTTCATGTAGGAAAACAATTATAATTTGACTAGCATCACCTGCTATTATATATTGCTTCCCTTATTTTCAATATTGCAAGTCAAACTATGGACACAAAATTTTATATAACACCGAAAATATCCAAGAACTGTGGAAAAACAATCAATCTCGTTGTGCATGATAACAAAGAATGAAGAGAAATACTTAGAGCAATGCATAAATGGCGTAAAGAACATTGCTGATGAAATCATCATTGTTGATACCGGCAGCACAGACAAGACAATAGAAATAGCAAAAAAATATAATGCAAAAATCTTCAATTTCAAATGGATTGATGACTTTTCTGCTGCAAGAAATGAAAGCATAAGTCACGCAACAAAAGACTGGGTGCTTGTGCTTGATGCTGATGAAATTTTAGACGAAGAAGGCATAGATACAATAAAGGAAATAATTAATGGTAAAGAGAATGATGCATTCCTGTTTCTTCAAAAAAACTATACAAATGAAAATTTAATTGCAGGATTTGTTAGCGAAGAGCACAAAAAAGATCAAGAAACTTATGCTGGCTGGTACGGTTCTTTTATTGCAAGGCTTTTCAGGAACAAAAAAGGGTATAAGTTTGAAGGAACAGTGCATGAGCTTGTTGAACCGTCAATAGAAAGCAAAAAAGGAAAGATTTCAGCAACAAATATTGCTTTGCATCATTATGGAAACACTAACCCGAGCATTGTAAAGAAAAAAAGACAATTTTACCTTGAGCTTTGCAAAAATAAGGTGAAGCAAAAGCCAGACGATTCTTCATATTATGAATTGGGTGTTTTGTATAAAGAAAACAATGACTCAGAAGAAGCAATAAGCTCATTCAAAAAAGCCATTGAATTAAATCCAAAGCACAGCATGGCTTTATACGAGCTGGGCGTTATACATGAGCAGCAAAAAAATTATGACGAAGCTATTAAAAATTATAAAGAATCATTAAAGATAAAAGAAAGCAGCGAAGCTTTTCAAAACCTCGGAGTTTGCTATCTCAAAAAAAGAATGATGAAAGAAGCGTACGAAAATCTTGTAAAAGCAATGCTGTTAAACCCAAACAAATATACTATATATAATAACCTTGGGGCAGTTTTGGAGAAGAGTGGAAATTACGAATCTGCAATACAAATGCTTGAAATTTCCACAAAACTAAATCCCAAAAATACAATCGGATTTTATAATCTTGGAATTGCTCTTGACAAAAAAAGAGATTTTGAAAATGCTATCAAAAACTATGAAAAAGCAGTTGAGCTTGGGCATAAAAACAAAGAAGAGATTGAGAAAAGAGTTGAGCAATTAAAAGCCATTGTTGCAAACACACCAAAGTATGGATATAGTTTTAAGGTTGGTGGGTAATTATTTGTTACTACTACTAAAAGATAAAAATAGAAAGATTTAAATAGTGATTATTTCTTTAGTATAGTGAATATTAAATTATAAAATGAACAAACCATTAGAAGCAATTGCAAGAAGAGATTTTCTGAAAGGAGCTACAGCATTAGTTGCAAGTCTTGGTTTGCCAAACATTTCTTTATCAGATGCAGAAGCTAGGTCGAACACTAATTACTCAAAAATTCCTCCTCCTGATGTAGGTTATGAACCTATTGTCAAAGTCGTTAATTTTAATGGAGTAGAATTGGCCGCTAAATCTGACCAACATTATGGACAGGACTTATTCGCAAGAATACAAAGAACAGAGCGTTGGCGTAACATCATAGAGTCAGTTGAAGATAGGTATAGCATACCAAGAGGTATGATTCACGCAGTTGTTATGAACGAAAGTTACGGTGACCCATTACAGCCGAATGCAACAGGAGATGGTGGCTTGGGTTTAGTACATTTCCAACCTGGAACTGCAATCCAATATGGGCTAGATATTTTTGGCAGCTCTAGAAGGAAAGGAAGAGATCACAAACATGGCAGGCAACTCGTTGAAATGTTAAGGGAGTGTAAATACGATATAAGGTGCGTTCTAGAAGAAGATGACCGGGCACATCCGATAAAAAATTTGGATGCTATTGGAAGATACTTAAAAGACGGATATGCCAGAAAAGGGACTTGGGAAGGCGCAGTTCAGACAATAAATCCAAAAGGCAGAGGGTATACGAACAGAATTTTTAGATGGCGAAACGCTGCAATAAAATTTAAAGCAGCTGCTGAAAGAGATTTTAATGAAAGAAATAAAGGAAAAAAAATAAATGGACATGCCATCACTTTTGATTTCTATATAAAATCATTTTGGGATGAGAATAGAAACTACGGGTTAGATAAATATAAAAAACTTCCAAGAGTACAATAAAAATCATCCTTCCAGTATCTTATAAAACGTATACTCACTTCGTTCGTGACTTTCTACAAAATTTAATTTAAAAGCTAATCTGTATAAATGTAATTTACCCCTCCAAGATTTTGTAGAAAGTATCAAATATCGGCGTATCAGTCACAGCAAGATGATAATCAATATTCAGCTTGTTGCACACCTCTTCTATTTTAGCGCAGTGCTCATCAAGCTGCTGCTGGTATTCCATCCTTAACCTCGGGCTTATGAAAGTTCTTAACAATCCTTTTGTTTCGCTGTCTATAAGCTTCATGTCGCCTTCCATTTTCAGCTCCTTCTCAACTCTATCAAGAACTTGAATTATTTTTATTTCATGGTCGCCCAATAAGTAAAATGCTTCCCTTATTTCTTCTATATTCACCAAAAAATCTGATGCAATCACAAGCATTGATTTGCTTCCAATGACCTTTTTGTATTGCCTTACAGTATCAAGAAGTTTTGAGTAGCCTTTTGGCTTTATGGAATTCAAATGCTGCACCATTGCTGCTAAATGAGACATGCCTCTTCTTGACTGGAAAATCTCCAAAGCATCTGCGAACGTAGAGAACTGAAACTTTTCATTGTCCCTCAACGCAAGATATGCAAATCCTACTCCTATCATCGAAGCATAATCAAACTTGCTTATTGGCTTGCCAAAACCCATTGAAGCGCTGCCATCTATTATAATATGCACAGTAAGATTTCTTTCCTCTTCATAAGCCTTGATATACAAATCATCAGTCCTTGCATAAACTTTCCAGTCTATCAGCCTTATGTCGTCTCCGGGCGCATAAATCCTGTAATCCTTGAAAGTCAATCCTCTTCCGGTTGCAAGTGATTTTCTAGGGCCGCTAATTGTGGAAGTAACCCTTTTGTTGATTACAAGATTAAATCTTGTCAGCTGGTCGAGAAACGAAGTGTCAATCATTTTAATTGATTAATTTATGCTGTGATTCCCTTTTTGATTTTATAATTTTAAATTTTCAATCCGCCTTCGGCGAACTTTTGTGCTCGGTCTCACTGTCTGCCACATTCTCGACCTCGCCTATTATTGTCAATGTATCCGAGGCAAAAATTAGTGGCAGGACAATTTTTGCCGAGTGTAAAATTTGTCGCAAAGCGACAGATTGAATTTTTTTGTGTTTTGATATTTTAACATTATTTTACCTTATCCAAAATCTGCTTTATCGCATCGTCTTTTGACATTCCTTTTCTTTCCGCCTCGAAATTGAGGATTATGCGATGCCTTAAGATGGGATATGCAAGCAGATTTAAGTCTTCATTGCTCACATGATTTCTTCCTTGCACCAGTGCCCTTGCTTTTGCTGCCAAAATCAATCCTATTGATGCTCTTGGAGATGCGCCATACTGTATCATTTCTTTGTTTTGTCTAGTTGTCATAACAATTTTTACTGCTCTTTGTTTTATGTCATTGGCAATAGGCACTTGTCTTGTTAATGCTTGCAATGTAAGGAGATGGTTTTTATTCAGCATAACTTTTAATTTTTGGTCCCTTGCTTCAGCAGCATACCTGTCTGTAATTTCAAGCTCCTGCTCGTATGATGGATATGTTACGCTGATTTTGAGCAAGAACCTGTCTGCTTGCGCCTCAGGCAATGGGTATGTTCCCTCTTGTTCAATTGGATTTTGTGTTGCAAGCACGAAAAATGGCAAGTCAAGCTTGAATGTTTGCGTGCCGACAGTCACTTGCTTTTCCTGCATTGCCTCAAGCAAAGCTGATTGTGTTTTTGGAGTTGCTCGGTTGATTTCATCTGCAAGAACGACATTTGCGAAAACAGGCCCTGGCTGGAACTTGAACTGCCGCTTGCCGGATGCCTCCTCAATTATATATGTGCCCGTGATGTCGCTCGGCATCAAATCCGGGGTGTTTTGTATCCTGCTGAACTTCAAGTCCATAAGCTGGGCAAGAGTTTTCACCATCAAAGTTTTTGCCAAACCAGGATAACCCTCAAGCAACGCATTACCGTCGCATAAAATCGCTAGTATAATCTGCTCAATGGCATTCTCCTGGCCGACAATAACCTTGCCCATCTCTTTCATAACTTCATCAAAAATCTGCTTGTAATTTTTTGTTAAAACCACTTTTGTCACCTCAATGATTTTTATTTTAAGTTTATTTTATTAATCTTTTCTTTTACCCTTCTGCCAATTTCTTGAAATAATTTTTCACTAGCTCTTGCTGCTCCTGCGGAATGTTCTCTTCGTAAGCTACTGTCTCCTTTACAACAAGCTCTTGCGGGAATGTTGTTTCAAATTTTTGCTTCTGGAACTCTCCTTCTTCCTTGACATTGACCTTGAAGTTCACGGGCTTTATCCTGATGTTTAATTCGTTGTCGCCGAGCTTTGCAACATCTTTGTTGCCATAAATGTCATCGCTTGTATTTAGCTTCACTGCTTGGAAACTGCCAACACCCTTCAAATTTTTTGTATCAAATATATTAGGGATATTATGCTTTGCAAATTCTATAAGCTTCAGATTAAATGTAGTGGCAAATATTATCAAAAATGAAAGCAGCATGACTGCGAATATTTTATAAGACAATGTTCTTGGGTTGATGAACATCGACAAGCCCACATTTTTCATCTCGCTTGTGACTTCATATTCAAGCTCGTCAGCTATCGGGTTGTCCAAATTCACATTGTCTGCCGCTGTCCTTAATTTCTCCCTTAACGGGGCATATTTGCTTTCTATCATAAGCGGTTTGTAAGCCTTAAAATGCATGTAAGAGTAAAACCCCAGATAAAGCAGTGCAGGTATCAAGGCATATAATGGAGTGAAATCAAAAATTGACAGAATAAGATAAAACACCAAGAAAACTAAAGTTGTGTTTACAATATTCTCGAATATTATCAACTCGTTCAAAGTTTTGTTCATCTCCTTGATTACTTCTGAAAATTGTTTCATGTCGAACCAACCTTTTTATGCTTCGCAAAAAAGCTTGACCAAAAATGTACCATCGCCTCTCGCTTTGCTCGAGGCTGAATCGCTTCGCGATTCTGCAAATTTTGTTTCATTTTGACTTTTTTGTAATTTCATTTTAGCAGCTTCCCTCGTCAGCATCTGCTTTGCTTTTCAAACAACTAACTTTTGCATTTAATGAATCAATCTGATTATTCAAGTTTGCAATATTTGCATTTAAAGTACTTATCTGGGCCACTTTTTGTGCTAACTCTGTCAATCTTTGGTCCAATTGACTTTGGGTATTAGCCAACTGAGCGCTTGTGCTTGCCAAAGTAGCCTTTGTGCTTGTCAATTCAGCTGTGAGCTTATTTTTATCGTCCACAAGCTGGTCCCTTTCTGATTTTGTATCGACATATTTTTTGCTTAAGTCTTCCTCTTTTTGGCTTTTAATCTGGAGCTGGACGCTTGTCGCATTAAGCTGCCCTCTTTTCGATTCAAGGTCCTTGGTAACTGTGTCCAATGCCTTCAACTGCTGCTGATAAGTAGTTGACAGATTCTTAAACGTAGTCTGGTAATAAACTGTAAATCCTCCAAACATCAGCACAGCTGCAACTATCAAAAGAAGCAGTCCCAAGTTCACATCTTTTTTCATGAATGCCATTTTTTGATATTTTTTATTTCAATAAGCAATTTATTTATGTTTTTATTTATTGAATTTTTTAGTTAATGTATTTTTAGTTATTGGATTATTTTCTTGTTTTTATTTTAGTAATGTAGTATTTAATTTTCTTTCTTATTTTTTGTCTATCTTTCTATATTTTCCCTGTACCTCCTTAGTCCTATTTCCGATAAAAACAATATCAATGCAATAATTGCAAAAGGCCATCTGTAGTCTGTTGAATCAATTTTTATTCTTTTCGATTTTGCTTTGATGAATTCTATGATTCCTTTTGTGTCATTCGGGTCAAAAATCTTTCCGCCTGACTTGTCAACCAATGTTGTGAATTCTTGGCTGATGCCGAGGTTTGCATACTCATCATTGTAGTTGACAGCAAATGTGGCTCCCAAAATTTCTTTGTATCCAGTATCCTTGGGTGAATAAGCTGCTGAATATAAGTTTGTATCTATTTTGGCAAAAGCAAGCTCCTCAGCTTTTGGCATTTCCTTTGATACGACATTAACGCTTGCTGATTTGCCTAAAACTGCATCCCGGATTGTGACATCATATGATTTTTTCCTTCCCAAATCTCCAATAGCCCAGTTAATGCTTTTCGTTATCAGCTTTGAATTTTCCTTGTTTAATAAATCACCGGCCCATTTCACGCCGTCATCTGTCATCAATGTTACAACTCTTCCCAATCCAAAGCGCCAAACAACAAGGACTGGAATGTTTTTGTGCGTTGTGACAAGAAGCCTTGCAGCTGGTTTTGGAACTGCGTAATTATATCCCGAGATAATAGCATGCAAGTCTTCCATTGCAAGAGTTATAAAGTGGGTTGTGTCAATCGGTACAAGTGTGTTGTAAAACTCCTCACCTTTTTTTTCATCCCTGTCGCCAAACTGCACCTTTAACCTGTTGGAAGCATCTGTCTTGTAGTAAACCCCTTCCCCTAGCGCAGCCATGTTGCCTAAAAGTTGATTATTGTCAGTTGAGAGATCGTCGCTGTCTGTGCCAACTCCAACTGTATACACCTTAGTGCCAAGCGAATTAACCCTTCTTACAGTCTCTAAAGTATCCTCCCTTAATTTGTTGTAAGTTGTTTTGCCGTCGCTGATGAATATGATGTTTTTGCTTCCTCCCGTAGTGCTTAGCTTCTGGAAGGCTCCTTGGATTCCAACATTAAAGCAAGATTGGCCGTCAAAATCAAGACGCGAAATCTTTTCTATTAATTCCTTTTTAACATCTTTTAATGGCCTTAAGGGACCTGGCAGAATATCAAAGGCTTGGCATGTTTCTGTATGTCCGTTTCCAAAAGCAACTGCCCCAGCATTATTTTTTTCGCTCAAGCTGTCAACAACGCTTAATGCCAATGCTTTTTCCAGCGAAATGCTGTCGCTTGTGCTGCTTGAGATGTCGATGACAACCACGACATTTATGTCGCTTTTATTTTGCTCCTCGCTTGCGCCGATTTTTATCGGCAGCAATGTTTCAAGCAAAGTGCCTTTGTAGCCGCCGCTTTCAAAAGAATTTTCACCTCCAATAAATATCACTCCATTCCCATTATTAACATAATCGCTTAGCATATCCATTTTGGGATTTATTTTAGATGCCCTTATATCATTAAAAATCACAGCCATGTAATCACCCAAATCACTCGGCAGGGCATCTTTAATGTCAACCAAGTAAATTTCATTTAATTTGCTTGCCAAAGGAGAATTTTTTTCTGTTACATAAAGTATTTTTGGCCTTGGGACAACCTTTAGGCTTTTATAGAAAACATTGTTGCTTTTGAAATAATCATCGTCTCCAAGCTCAAGCAGCCTTGTCGTAATCTTGTGATACTCGCCCTCGCTAAACTTTTTCGAGAAAGTAAATGTTTTAGAAGCAGATGCCTTTTCCTCGAGTATAATATCCGTTTCATCAGCTGTAACTTGCACAGTATATGGTATACTTTTTCCAACAACTGAGACCCGTACAACAAAATCCCCTTCTGTGTCCTTTATCAATTCAGGCGGGCCATCAATTGTGACCCCGACATCATTTTTTACAGCCTCCATGCTTAAAGTGCTGACTGACGAATTTATGTTGGATGCAAACAGCATTATGTCGCCGAGCAGTTTGCCTTCATTGTTGACGCCATCTGTTATTACCATGACATTGTCCCCCCCTTCAATGTTGTTGAGGATTCCATTGCCAATAGTCGAGTGCTCGCCATTTGCAATTGTCCTTATGTTGACAGGGATCGCCCCCTCCAGTTTTTTGTAAAGCTCGTATGCAATTCCTGAATTGTACAGAACCATGGAGGTTGAGTTGTCGACAAGAATTGTCAGCCTTGGGTCGCCGGGCACACTCTTGCTTTCAAGCACAAAAGGCGAGGCAATTGCAATCAGCAGGAATAAAAAAGCAGCGCTCCTCAAAGCCAGCACTATTTTTCTGTCAGTCTTTTTTAACTTTAAGTAAGATTCAAGCTCAAGCCTGTTGCCAAATTTCACAAATGTTTTTCTCATGAACCAAAAAACAAACAAAAGAAAAGGAATAATTGCTATTAAAACATACGAATATCTCACGCAATACTGTGATATACAAAAAATCCTTGAGTAGTCAGGTATTATCAATGCCATTTTCTTTATTTTATTTTTTTAATTTTATTATTTTTTATTAATGTGAATTTTATGTATTGGGTTATATCTTAGTTTCTCACATGACGCATTATACGTTTCTGCCATTAAACTTTTAAAAAATCAAAAAACAATTTTTGTTTTTATTGATTATTTTCGTTATTGTTTTTTATTTTTTGTTTATCGTTTATTGGAATTTATAGTTAATGGACTTTTGTTATTAAATTTATTACCTTATATGTCACCTCTTCTTTTTATGTATAAAAACTCAGTAAGCATGAACAAGAACACCAGCAAAAGTATTGCCAATTCAAGATTGAAATCATGCTCTCTGCTCTCTCTCTCGAGAAGTTTCTTGCGCTCTTCTTTTTTCTCAACTTTTGACGGCAATCCACTATCAGACTCTTTTTCATTAATAAGATTGACTGCAAATTTTTTGTTGTCAAACTCGTAAATTCCAGCTTCATCCATCAACAATTTTGAGGTTGTCAGGCTTGATGATGGGGTTTTGACTTTTTGCTCGTTTATTGTCGCAATTCTTCCTGTTTTGTAATTGAAGTCCTTTATGTCCTCTGTCCCAATCATGAAATTTGTCAAGGAATCCCAGAATATTGGATAGGAGGGCAATGTTTTAAAGTCGCTTGCCTCATCGAAAATCCCGTAATAGACAACCTTTCCTTTTTTCTTTTCACCATAAACAACCAACGGGGTTTTGTCGTCTGCAGACGCAAATGTTATCGTTCCTTTTTTTGCCTCAGCTCCAAAATAAGAGCCTGTTGCGGTAAAGCACCTTTCTTTTTCAAACTGCTTTGTTATCTGGTTTATAGTCTCGACGCAGGCCTTTGTCACTTTGTTGATTTTGCTTTTTAATTCAACAACAGGCAAGCCCTTCATATTTATTTCTTTCAAGTCGTCTTGGGCTGCTATCACCAAATTTCCACCATTGTTGACATAATCTTCTACATCATCAAAAGTTCCAGGTATAATTCCATCTTTTTTATTAGCATTATTTATTTTGTAGAATATAATTAAATCGTGCTTGTACGGGTCTATCTTCTGCTTTTCCGTGTTAATTGTGAGTATAGGCGGATTCACAACATCCAATCCAATATCTTTGGCTGCCCTAAGTGCCAATTCAATGTTGCTTGTTTTTTCATTTGTTACCAGCAGGACGCTACTTTTTATTTTTTGAGGGGTTGCAATATAAGCAACATCGTCAACGCTTAAGTCATCTTTTGGATCTAGCTCAACTTTTGAGATTCCCGAGGGCGTGTCAAAAATAAAATTCTCAACTGAGTTAGGGGCTATGCTTATCTGAGTTTGTGTTATAACCTTGTTGTCTCTTACAATTTTTATTGTCCTTTGCATTGCCTCATTGTTGAAATTTTTCACATAAACCTTTGTGTTGTATTTAGTTACCTCAAGTTTTATAATGCCTACATTTTTTGCCTTGTTTGAAACATCAACAAAGTCAACTATTTTGTCTTCTGACGCCAATGCAGACCTTACAACTTCTATGTCAGGCCCCTCTGTTGCGATAAAATCACTGAATGCAATAATTCTTCCAGGCTTGTCGCCTAAAATATCCTTTGCAAGAAGCAAGGCATCCCCGAGATTTGTTGTTGTTGCCCTTGGCTTTATTTTTGAAAGCACGTCAAGGGCAATGTCAGAATTTTCATTTTCCAGGACTATTAAAGGCGCGTTTTCAGCCATAATAATGCTGTTTCTTCCGCTTACAACTTTTTTCGCCTGCTCCAAAGCATTGTCAAACCTTGAAAGGCTTTTTTCTTTTGCCTGCATTGAGGCGCTTACATCCAGAATTATCACAGTGTTCTCCAAGGTTGTATCATATTTTAACTTTACAAAAGGAGCTGCTGCAATTAAAGACAAGCCCAAAATAGAAAGCAATTGCAGCAGAAATAACAAATTAGTCATCAATTTCTGGAAAAATGAGTATTGCTTTGACCTTTTTTTGTCCTGCAGGATAAACATCAGCGAGGGAATTATTTTTTCCTGCGGCTTTGGCCTTCTCAAGTAAAGAATTATGAAAACTGCAACAGTTATCAGCGCCAATAATCCTAGAGGCCGTTGAAAGGGTATTGTTACCATTTTATTTATTGTATCTTATTTTTCAATATTTGATTGATGTTTTAGTTAATATGAATTTAATGTTATTTCTGTTGTATTTGTTTCTTACACAACACATTAAACTTTTAACTTTAAAATAATCAATTTTTTATTGATTTTTATGGATTGTCGTTATTGAATTTGTTAGTTAACGTATTTTTTATTATTGAATTTATTTTTAATTGTATTCTTATTGTTAATGGGATTTAAATTTTTATTGCTAATTATTCAATTTCATTTAAATTTAACTCAATCACATCATTCTTTTTCAAAATATCCTCCACTTCTTCCCTCGTTTTTCCCATTAACTTTGCTAACTCGTCTATTTTCATTTTCACCTTCTCTTCTTCCTGTTTAATACGAAATTAACTATCTCTTTCGGATTGACTAAATCCTTGACCAAAATCAGGATGTCATTGAATTCGTACCAATAAACCTCGGACTTGGCATCTATTTTCAGGTCCTGCCTTGCTTCCCGTGGCAGAGTCAATTGGCCCTGCTTTGTCAGCCTCGCCTTCCCTATAAACTTTGCTTCTTCCATTATTAATTTTAATATTTCTTTTATTTTTAATAAAAATATTAGTATTTTTAGAACTATTAAAAGTAATATTTATAAATCTTTCGGTTTCAACCCTTCCGCGAGTTGACGGCGGGAAACTATCGAAAATGCAATGCATTTTCGGAAGTTCCAAAAACCATAGGTTTTTGATACTTTTTGCGAAAAAGTTTCATCAAAAAAGTGCCATCTTTAGGATGGCACTAACAGGATTAACTTGGTATTATCACAACAAAAGAAAGTTTTAAATATTAGCTTGTTTTTGTTTGTATTATGAAAAATTTGGCTTTGTCGTTGTTAAATGCAATTTCACAAACTGATGTAACTACTTCTACAACTACAACAGCTTAAAAGCTGCTCATTGTTCAAAATCATTTTTTCTTGATTTTAAAATTCAATAAAATATATAAACCAAATAAAAAATCAAAAAACATAATGTCAAAAATCAAAATAACTTTGCCGAATGGAAGCATCAGGGAATATCCAAAGGGAACAACTGCAGGACAGATTGCATTCGACATAGGAAAAAAGCTCGGCGAAGATGCATTAATTGCAGATGTTGACAACAGATTAGTTGATTTGTCATTTGAAATAGAAGAAGATTCAAAAATAAAAATCATAACTTACCAGAATAAGGAAGGCATTGAGGCATTTCGCCATTCAACAGCGCATCTTCTTGCTCATGCAGTTGTCGAATTGTTCCCAGATGCAAAGCCAACAATAGGCCCTGTTGTTGAAGAAGGATTCTATTATGATTTTGATATTGGGCATCATTTTGTTCCGGAGGATTTGAATAAAATAGAGCAAAGAATGCATGAGATTGCAAAAAAAGATTACAAAGTTGAGAGAATAGAATTAACTGAAAGCGAAGCAAAAAAACTTTTCAAAAGCAATCCCTATAAGATAGAGCTGATTGAGGAATTCCATAAAGAGCAGCAGCCGATAAGCGCTTACAGGCAGGGCGATTTTATAGACTTGTGCAGAGGCCCCCACATTTCAAACACAGGCAAAATAAAAGCATTCAAGCTTACAAAAATTGCAGCAGCTTATTGGAGAAGTAATCCAAAAAATGCGCAGTTGCAGAGAATTTATGGAATCAGCTTTCCTGAAAAAAGCCAGCTGGAGCAGCATTTAAAACTTTTGGAAGAAGCTGAGAAAAGGGACCATAGAAAGATTGGAAAGCAGCTGGAGTGGTTTGATTTTTTTGAAGAGTCACCTGGTGCTCCGTTTTTTTATCCGAAAGGAACCATAATCTATAATCAACTGATAAATTTCATAAGAAACGAATATAAGAAAAGAGGTTATCAGGAGGTTATTACACCTCTCTTGTATGAAAAATCTTTATGGCTTACATCAGGTCATTGGGAGCATTTTAAAGAGCATATGTTCACATTGCAGTCAGAAGGCAAGGAATATGCGATAAAGCCAATGAACTGCCCTTCCCATGTTCTCATATACAAATCAAAATCAAGAAGCTACAAGGAATTGCCTTTGAGAATTGCAGACTTTGCGCCATTGCACAGAAACGAGCTTTCTGGAGTTTTGGCAGGCTTGACAAGAGTAAGAAAAATGTCGCAGGATGACAGCCATATTTTTATTGCGCCCGAGCAGATTGAAGGCGAGATTTTTAGAGTTTTAGATTTTACACATTATATTTACAATGAAGTTTTTGATTTTGGGTATGCAGTTGAATTAAGCACAAGGCCAGAGAAATACATGGGAACTCTTGATGATTGGAGCAAAGCAGAAGAGTCGCTTAAGAAAGCTCTTGATAAAAAAAATATAAAATATGAAATCAAGGCTGGAGAAGGGGCATTTTATGGTCCAAAAATTGATTTTCACATCAAGGATGCTTTGGGAAGGAACTGGCAGCTTGCAACAATACAGCTCGATTTCCAATTGCCTGAAAAGTTTGATGCAACTTACATCGGTGCTGACAACTCAAAGCATAATGTTGTAATGATTCATCGAGCTTTGCTTGGCTCTATTGAACGGTTCATTGGAATCTTAGTCGAGCATTACGCAGGCAAGCTTCCATTATGGCTTGCTCCAGTTCAAGTTAAAATTTTAACAGTTGCTGACAGGTTTGAAAAATATGCAGCCCAAATTAAGGAAGAATTTGAAAAAAATAATTTGAGAGTTGAAGTTGATGCAAGAACAGAAAGCGTAGGCTACAAAGTGAGAGAAGCGCAATTCCAAAAAATTCCATTAATCCTGACAGTTGGAGAAAAAGAAGAAAACAACAAAGCTGTTGCCGTTCGAACTTTAGACAATAAAGTTTATTTTGATGTCAAAGTTGAGGATTTAATAAAAAAAATATTAAGGAATGTTGAAGAGAAAAGAGTTAAGGCTGAGTTTTAAAAAACGCTAGCTTTTTATATAAATTGTTTTCACTTAACAATTGTAATGGTTAGTGCAGAGGTAATGGGGGAAAGTCTAGAGACTCGGCTTGGTCATGTGTTTGCTTCTCGACTTGTAAATCCAAATTCTACTTTTTCTTTGGAAAGAATGCCGTTAAAAGACAAAAAAGGCAAGCCATTTCAGGGAAAAGAGCGCAAAACAGCATTGCGGCACAACAGATTACTGGACCTTTCAGCTTTTTTCAGGCAGCTTCCCCCTTATATTTGTTATTGGGTGCGATATGAAGCAGCAAACGGGCGAAAAAGAGAAGCGTCATTGTTTTATGCTATCCCAATAGGAATGGAGGATTTCATCAAGCTGCATTTTGGCGCACCAATCGGT
This sequence comes from Candidatus Woesearchaeota archaeon, assembly GCA_023259315.1. The sequence continues at coordinate 15,341 of JAHFQL010000012.1, forward strand.
GTTGGGTTTCCTGCTCATTCATATACTCAGTTGGAGATTATAGATGCATTTCTTTTGTTTGCCGAACAGCTTAATAAAAGAAGAGTCGGTTACGAAAACTTACCAAGGGCAAGGCATTTTACTGGACAACATAGCGATAAATATGGGCTATGGAAAGAGAGAGTTGACTGGGATACTGGCGGCTTGTGGACAGATAGAATTGAGGAATTAGATGATTTCCTTGATAGAGTTTCCATATCACCGATGGATTACACCCTATTCTCTTACGGCTACCCATTTGATGGACTTGCAAAAACCCTAAAAGAGGGAAAAGTTGCACTGAAATTGTCAGTTAAAAGGGAGCCATTAACATCATCGGATATATTTTATAAAATACCAAGGATTCTTACCCCCTTGCACATGAGATTTAAGGATTATATTGAAAGAGTTAATGAAGATCGTTGCAGTAACAACTCCTCTCTTTAAGTTAACACATTCTAAAAACAAATATAACAATCTTAAAAGTTAACAACAAATTTTATTCAACAACATATGGCTGAGGCCCTTCATAATACTTAACTTTTTCATAAGGCAGCTTTATTTCTTTTAATTCTTTGCTTATGTCATTAATGTCATTCGCTTTTATTTTAATTGCTGAAACTGTGTAAAGCACATCATCCATGTATAATGCCCTTCTTACAGCATTTGGTGAGCCATAATATGCATAATTTTGGTCTTCATCGCCTTCATTATGGGTTATTTTTCCTTTAAGCTTAAAGCCATCTTCAGGAGTCAAGCCAAAAACATATGCGCCCTGCCAGTATCTTTGTGTGTAATAGCCAAGTCTTGAGTCGTAAATTAGTTTGCCTTTCACTTCTGTTACTGGAATGACAAGCAAATCTTTTTTCTTGTCAAACAAGAATGCCTTGTGGTCGAACAACGCCTCTGAATCTGTTCCTTGGTCGCCGATTTCATACTTGTCAAGCTGCTTTGGGTTTTTTACATCAGACACATCAAACAAGGCAATTTTTACCCCTTTTGTTGAAATGCCGCCCCATTCATTTGAATCTGTTTCTTTTCCCACACCAATAATATGGTTTTCATCATACGGGTGCAAATAATCTGAAAATCCAGGTATTTTTAATTGGCCCAGTACCTCCGGATTTTGCGGATTTGACAAGTCTATTACAAATAATGGATCAACCCTTTTGAAAGTAACCATGTACAGCCTATCTCCAATGAATCTTGTTGAATAAATCCTTTCATCTGGTGCTATTGCTTCAAGTTGGCCGATGGCCTTCATATCTTTATTCAAGACATATACGTTATTGTACATTACATTTGTTGTCTGCCTTATAGGCATTGGTGCAATCGACATTTTTCCTTCCACAGCTTTTCCAGTTGGCGCCACTGTAGATGATTGGGCAATAACACTTACACCACCTTCAGAGCCAATTGCACCACGCATTGACAATGGAACATTTCGATATATTTCAGTTGTTGTTGCAACTCTCATGTTTCCATCGTATTCATCCATTGAAAACTGGTTCAATAAATATCCTGAAACTTCTCCTTTGGTTTGATAATTTATCTCTCCTCTGTCAATTCCTATTTTATGAATCACGGTTTTTCTCCTTTCAGCTTCAAGCTTTGCTTCATATTCATCAATTGCTTCACTTATTTTTTCCTGCAATTTTTCTTTTTCGTTTTCATTCATTTTGTTGTACATCTCTTCAAGCACACCAGAGATTTTATCCCATTTTTCGTATGCATCCAAATTCTTGTCCTCTTTTATTTCTTTTATTCTGATTTGTGGGTCAGAAGGCAGCAACGGCACTACAATATCATAAAATTGCTTTTCATTGTGATTTTCGTAATATATGTAAGGCAGGTTTTTTTGATAAGCTAGGTATATATTACTCTTAGACACATAGATTGTATTTGCGTACCCCATCATGAAAGTCTTTGCATCAACCTTGTCGTTTCCCCCGAAAAGATTGAAAGAAGCAACTGTGTTGAAATTATAGTTGTATTCTGGATTGTCGAAGTAGTAAATTTCCGGCTTCATTATGACTTTTGATGACTCACGGATTGCAGGCACATCAACATATCTTTCATAGTAATACACATTATCCTGCACGATGAAATATACATAGTCGCCAATCATTCTTGACTGCAGATAGTAGCCGTTAAGGTTGTAGTCCTTTACAAGCTTCGGGTTGCTCCTGTCGGAAATGTCGTAAACGTAAGCATGCGTTTGCTGCGTGTACTTTGGCCTTGGAATGTAATCATATTGTGCATAAACAGGCACTTGGTCGTTTCCATCAGCGAAAACAATAAGCCTGTCCTTGTTGACAAAAATATTCCTAGGCATGTACTTAAGCTCTGTTTTAGAGATCACTTTTGCATTGTCAGTAGGGAATGCATTCACTATCACAAGCTTGTTCTGCGTTATTGTGTAGATGTACTTATCATCATTTTTTACAAAATCAGCTTCGTCAACTCCCTCTACTTGCACATTCGTCTTTGAATAAGATGATGCGCTTTCGCCCAAATCAGCGCTTTTTGCTGCAGAAGGTGCTGCTGATTCTGCAACAGAAATTCCACTTAAAGCGCCACCTGAAACGCCTTTATCGAAAATTGCAGTCTGGCCCTGCTGGGATTTGATTTTATCAAGGAAATTCTTTAGCTGCTCTACAGATGAGAATTTTTTCAGTTCCTGGGTTGATTGTAGCTCTGCTTTTCCAGATTCTTTTTTTATATCTCCTGTGCTGCCTTTGTCTGATGGAGAAACCTGTGTTGTAGTGCAGGATACAACCAAAGCAATCGCCAAAATAATTAAAAAGTACAATCCGAATAATTTTTTTGTTTTCATTTTTATTACCTTGCTTATTGTTAATTTTGATGTTTTATTTTTATATTATTTTTAATCTCTTTTTGATGTAAATTCATTCTTTTATAAATACTTATCTTTAACTTCAAAATGGTTTGAAGCTATACTTCTGGTTTTTTTCTTATTATTCCCCATGCAAAATACAGTACAATAGCAAATAACGCTCCCAGCAAAAACCATAAAGCAATATTAGACCAAATTGAAGGCTGGGTTATGATTGTGTTTGTTGTTGTTTGTGGCGTTAAAGCATACTCTGTAGTCCTGTTTATCAATTCCTGCGTCACATTTGGAGATGCCATAGTTGCCTGTTGAATTTGATTTGCAGCTCCTGCTTGTCCAATTGACGCCACTCCCTTTACAAGGTCGGCAGATTCTGCAACTTTTTGTGTAATTAAAGTTTCTCTAACTAGTGTCTGTTTAGTGCTTGAGAATATTTCTGTAATACCTCCTTTAACGAAAAATCTTTGAAGATACTGAATAACAAGTGCAGCGCCGCCCACAACAAGCAGAACAGGAAGAATGCTCTTCAATTTTTCTTTTATTCCCGAAGTTTTTTTTGGCGCTATTATTATATATTTGTTAGCCAATCTATAATGGCTTACCTCCTTCCCCTTTTGGCTGTAATGAAATTCTTCTGCGCTAATCAAGCCAGTTTCCATAAGCTGCTGAAGATTATAATGCACTGTTGAGATTGGTATTTGCAACTTTTCAGCAAGCTCTGATTCTGTTGCTTCTTTATTCGATAAGTAATCCAATATTTTTCTGCATGACTCGTTGCTTATGACATTAGATATCTTTTTTATCTTTTCATCTTCCATCGATAAAAGAAGGAAATTCTTGTTTGCCATACAAAGCAATAAGTCGAACCTTTTTAAATAGTTTTTGATAGTTTTAAATTGACTTGAAGTTATGTTATTAGTTTAGTCTAATAAACAAAAACGAATAACTTTATAAATTAAAAATTTATTCTATTTGAGAATGGTCCTCGAAAAACTAAGCGAGTCATTGAAAAATACCCTTCAGAAAATAGCAAAATCACTTTTTGTAGATGAAAAGCTGATTAACGAATTAATAAAGGATATCCAAAGGGCTTTGCTGCAGGCTGATGTAAATGTAAAATTAGTTTTTGATTTGACCGAGAAAATAAAAAATCGTGCATTAACTGAGGAATCTCCAAAAGGACTGACAAAAAAAGAGCAAATTATTAATATAGTGTACGAAGAATTAGTAAATTTTCTAGGA
>JAHFQL010000091.1 GCA_023259315.1 Candidatus Woesearchaeota archaeon
TGTTCTTTTAGAACATCATAAAAAAATCACAGACCAAAAGTTTTCTCGAATTCCCTCATTTGTTTCAGTTTTTCAAAAAACTCAAATCCTTTGTCTGTAAGAATGATATAATCATGACTGTTCTTTTGCACCTTTTTTACAAGTTCTTTCTCGAGCAATTCCTCTAAGTAAGACCTCATCTGCACATGAGAAAGATTGCTCTTGTACATGAGGTGGGTTGGTTTTATTTCACCTCTTTGGCTCTGAAGCGTTGCCAGCATATCCGTGATGATATCCAGCCTACCCCTTCTTCTTGGCATTCCGAAGCACCTTAATGAAAGTCATCAACAAAACCAAATAGCCGAATAATTGCACTATTTCGGCAATAACATACAACACCTCCTTAATACCAGCGAACATAAAAAATACTTGGCTTATACCTATTATCGTGAAGCTGCTTGTGAGCAATTTGGCTGTCAACTGCTTATTTTTCTTGTGATTGCTGTAGTATTGCATCGTTATCATAGACAGAAACACAAAAGAGGTTAGATGGAAAATGTAATAGGCTGACTGACTGAAATATGTCGAGATAAGAATAAAAAAAACAATGAGGAAAATGTTTGATTTTGGCTGATTCTTCTGGTAAATTGAATACAAGATGTACAATCCAATTAAAATCAAAAGCCTGTAAAGGAGGTAACCCAAAAAAAACAACATGTCACTAACTGCCACAGTATGATAAATGATTGTATACAGCCCCACGGTCTTTGTTTCAAGAACATGGTAATATATTGTAAAATTTGTCAGTATTTTGAACACGAATGAAAATGCGATAAGCAGGAATGAAACGGCAAGATTAAGATAGTTCTTATTCTTTCGTTCTATCCTGTAATATTTTATGCTAAAAAAAGCTATTAGTGAAAGCACAAAAATGCTCACTATGTCTATAATTATGTCCTTGCCATAAAACCACTGCGGGGTAAACACAAAGTTAACCATATTAATGGAGTGCCTTTATCGCTTTAAAAAGCTTGTGAAAGATTGTTCTAGAAGTACCTTTCACTAGTTATTTATAATAGGTTTTCTTTTGACTTTTTTTGAGGTGATGTAAAATGAGTAATGTTGGATCAGACAGAAAGTATATGGAACTTGTCCGCTATGAAAGAAATAATTTCATAGAGGAGTTGAGATTCATGGATGGACTGAGCAGAGCAGAGGATTTGGAAGATAAATGAAGTGATTTGAATGAAAATATTCGGGTTAAAAGATTATGAAGTGGATTATATAAAATATGTCAAAAGAAAACACTATATCAAGGAACATTGGGACGACGAAAGACAACACTATGATCTGGCTTATTTGTAACGTGAGGGGTGGCAATCAAAATGCCTCAAACAAAAACACCTCCAAGTGGTTTCAACCCCCTAGGTCAGGCATGTAGCACCTGCATGTCTGGCCTTTTTATTTTATTGTATAATTCTGTAATCAGTTGTCGCTTCTGTGGTATATATGTGGTTTTTAAAATTTATAAAGGAAACACCCTACATAGATTTTTTCAGTTTGTTAAGTGAAACCCCCCAACTTTAGCTGGATTTATTTTGGGAGTAGGTCATTTTATAACAAACTTTAAATAATACCTTATTTTTAAAATTTCTATGGAAGCGAAAGACCCGATACCAAAAGATTTATTTGACATTTTGGCATGCCCTTTGTGCAGAGCTGATTTGGAGTACACAAAAGACAAGAAAAATCTCGTTTGTTCTAATTGCGGCACAAAATATCCGATTGAAGACGATATTCCTATTTTGCTTGCCCCAAGGACGGGAAGAGATTTCTAAAGAAAGAGACTGTTACCTTAATATCCAATAGCTATTTATTCTTTAAATAACTTATGTTTGACATATTTTCTTTAGCTCCTCGAAGAATTTTCTTATAAGCGTATTTTCGTTTATAAAGAGCAAGCAATCTGCAATATTTTCACGGATTGCCCTAACTGTTTTGCTTATGCTATTTTTTCCTTGAACAGCCCAATGCAAAACATTAGCTTCACAATCAGACAGAATTATTTCTGGACTGGTAGTGATTGCAGAAGAGCTAAGAAATAGAATCTAAGAATAAGAATTTATGAAACTATAAGATTTTTGGCATTATTTTTTCTATAATTTCAAATTTGATTAAAGCAATGAAAATGTTTAAATATTTTAAAATATTATATAAAAATATGAAAAAAATAATTTTTATTTTATCAGTCACTTGTATTATATTTTTGTTAGGCATTTAGAATATGACAAATCATATCGGAATTTGTTGTTCTGCTATAAAAACATTAACTATAAATATAACCTTTCCAATAAAAAAGCTAGTTATAATAAAAAATAATAAATTGGCGAGGCGGATCGACTTTGCACACAAACAATTATCAAAACGCAGAACTTGTCGTTGCCGCCGAGCACTATATATTGCCGAAGGCGGATTGAAAAATTAAAGTAAATCAAACATTACAATAAAAAAGGTGCCTTAAATGAACTTCAACTCAGGCTATTACTCCCACCATCCTGTTGTGGACTATTTCAATGCGATGGACCCTCAAACTTATGGTGAAAAACCACCTTATGGCGCTGATTTAGGCATAAAGGACATTGGAATGTCTGTTCCAATGGGAATTTCTGCAGCAAATGTTGCTGGCATTTATTCAAAGATAAGAATGGGCGCGGGCAATATAGAAATACAATTCCCAGGCTACAGGATGGGCAACCGAAATGCCCAAACTCCTGAAATGCTTGGAGAAGACCAAAGGCAAGCAATTAGGGAACTATCAATGGCTAATGAGGTTAAATTCACAACCCATGCCTCTTTCCAGTTAATGGGGATGATGGGCCGAGATGAAAGGGGAAATTTCTCGCTTTATGGCGCAACGCAGGACATGCATGAATTGAAGAGGGCAATTGATTTTCAGGGAGATTTGGGAGGGGGCTCAGTTGTTATACACTCTGGCGAGTTTGAAAGGCCGATAACAGACATGTACCTGGACGATGAGACTGGCAAATTAAATCTTGCGCGAGACCCGAGCGGCAGACTGATGTTCAAGCAGGCGCACCAGCAGGAATTGGAAGCGCATTTTGAGCTGATGGATGACAGGACATCTGCAAAAATAGAAACTGTGCAGAAAAACAGGCTAGTAGCTCATCCTGACTGGAACAGGGCAGATAAAAGACGCACAGGCGAAGATCAAGATGGCAACAAAGTTTGGGTCAGGGGCAAAGAATATGATGAAAATGGAAAACTAATTTATGCTGGAGATTATATAGATTATCAAGGCAAGTTAATCAAAGACCCTTATGATACAAAGCGAGGCAGAGTTCCAAGATTTGATGAAGAAACAAAACAATTCAAGGTCATTCTTAAATCATTTGGGGATTTAAAATTAGAAGCGGATGAGGCCAATAAATATTTTGAGAAAACCCACGGCAGAAAGCCAAATTATTATGAAAAAGTATATCCGGAAGAAGCTTATGTAAGGGCAACACTTGATGGCAATGAAGGCATTGCAAGGGGATGGGCAACCTATTTCTCATGGGAATCGCAAAAGCTCATCAAGGGAATAGAAAAACTTGATGAGGCTGAAAAATATTACAAGCAGCTTAGCGAAAGTTTGCCGGCATCAGAGCAATGGAAAATAATGAAGGAGGACAGGGAGTTGTATACAATTACTGAAGGATTTGCCGCACCCGAAGTTAAGTCTCCTTTGGAATTGATTAAAAATAAAAGAAACGAATTGAGGCAAAGGCTGGAGTATGAAAGAACCAGCGCTTCCTCGCAGGCAATCCAGGCAGAAGACACTTCCGAGACAAAAAAGCACCTCATAACTCCAATCAAAAGGCTTGAGAAGCATGGTGTAAGGCTTTATGCTGAAGCTGCAATACATGCATTGCACAAAACTCGAGATCCGGAAAATCCTGTTGTTGTAGCAATCGAGCATATTTTCCCTGAAAGATTTGGCGGGCATCCTGAGGAATTAAAATGGATAATTAAGAAATCAAGGGACAGAATGGTTGAGATGCTCACCCAGCCCGAGATTGAGTATGGTGCTAGCTTAGCTCCTGAAGAAATAACAGCCAAGAAATTGGAGGAAGGAGTAAAGCAGCCTAATCCTTATTACATGGGAATCAGCAAGGAGGAAGCGGAAAAGCTTGCTGAACGACATATAAAAGCAACAATTGACACAGGGCACATAAATTTATGGAGAAAATATTGGCAGGATGATCCTCGAAAGACAAAAGAGCAAAATGATGTTGACTTCAACAAGTGGGCCATCAAATCAATCGAGAGCCTTGCAAAAGACAATATGGTTGGAAACGTTCATTTGGCTGACAATTATGGCTATCAGGATGATCACCTTGCTCCGGGTCAAGGAAACAGTCCTGTAAAGGATATTGTTGGGACTCTGAGAAAATACGGTTACAAGAAAGCATTTACAGTCGAGCCTGGGGCAGATGCCTCAACTGACTTAAGCGATTTCCATGGCTTGATGAAAACCTGGAAATATTTTGGAAGCCCAGTTTATGGAATGGGGTTCAGGGGCACATCAGTCCCTCAGACTTGGGGCGATGTCCAGTATTCATTCTTTGGCCAGAACAAGCCGCCTTACTACATTTTTGGAGCTTATGCTCCTTCAAATGACTGGACTTTGTGGAGCGCTGTGCCGCTGGAATAAATAAAGGAGTTCTATATAGAAAATTTTGAATCAAATAAAGCAAAATAATGGGTTATTCAAAGTTCTCTATAAAAATAATTTCGCTTTAACTATAACCAACTATTAAAAGGCGATTAAAACTGCGTTTAATAGTTGTTAAA
>JAHFQL010000092.1 GCA_023259315.1 Candidatus Woesearchaeota archaeon
TCTATCAAAACACCGGACTAAGAAAATAACAGTGGGGCAGCAACTACCGTTGCAAAAGTGATGAAAATTATATAGGTTGTAACATTGGCTGACATCTCTTTCATCATTGCTTTTTGTTCCTGTATGTCCAGTGATATCCTGTTTAAGAGTTCGCCTATTTTGCCGCCTGCGTCTATGCCCTCATTAATCATGCTCACAGCCCTTTTCAAAACTACTGAGTCATATCTTGCAGCGAATTTTTCCAGAGCCGTCTTTAAATCGGCTCCGCCCATTGTCTCCTTTGCAACTGTTTCAATTTCCCTTGCAAGAACGCCAAACCTGGGCCTTACAGCATACCATAAAGCCCTGTCGATAGTCATGCCAGCATTTATGTTTGACGCTGTCAATTGAAGGAAATCCAGAAGAACCTCCTCTATATCCACTTTTCTTTTAAAAATCTTCAAGTCAACTGCAATATAAAACATCACCCACAAGCCCACTATTAACAGAATAAAAATCAAAACCCAAAGCATAAACATTGACAATGCAACAGTTCCCCAGGTTATCCCATATACTGTTGAGAAATAGTATATGAGCAATGCAGAAAAAAACAGATTAATGCCGATAGCGATGTTAAAAAAAATCTTTTTCAGCTTTTGTGTGCTGATTTCAAATCCAGCCCTTTCTATGTACTCCTTAAGCCTTTGCTTTCTTTCCTGAGATTTTAATTTCCTTTTCTGCACCATCAAGTATCTTTTCTTGACGAAGTCTATTTTTCTTTCTGGCTCGGCTTGCTTATTTTTTTTCTTGAATACATTTTTTATGCTAAACATGGTGTCTGAACTCTGCTAACTCAAAACTCAACTGCTGGTCTAGAAAACTTTACCATTGCTATAAACATGAACTGGACGAATCCAAGGAAGCCCGCAAGCGCAAGCAGAATCGTCAAGCTTAATTGGAATTGTATAAAGGATGACAAAATTATCATCATTGTTATGCCTAATGACGGCAATATCACGGCAATTATCATGTAAAACATAGCCAATGGATTAAGTTTTTTGCCGTATTTGTTGACTTCATTTATCTGGTCCCTTGTTATCTGGCTCATTGCAGACTGAAGTGATTTTGCAATGTCGGCACCTGTCCTTATTGAATTGATGATTTGCCATAATATCTTCCTTAAATCATCTGAAGGAATGAACTCGACAGCCTCGTTTAACGCATCTTCCATGCTTGTCCCCAAATCTACCTTGTCAGTTATTTCCTTGAAGTATTTGCCTACAATTTCAAAATTTTTTGCAACATTAACCATGGCATTGTACAATGGGACTCCGGACTCAAGCTCTATTATGATGAATCTGCCGGCAAAAACTATTTCCCTGCTAACTTCCTTCTCTTTTTTTGATATTTTTAAGTCAGGCAATTTGAACATGTAAAGGAACATGACTATGAAAATTATCGGCACAACCAAAAATACAATTCCTTTAAGGACATTAAGCTTTGCAAGAACCAAAAATAGAGTAACAACCAAGCCGGTTGTCATATAAAATGCTGAAACAAAAGTTTTCCTGGTGAAGTCTTCTGGCTTGTCGTCCATGCCCGCTTGCTTCAATTTGAGCTTAAGCATGGGAAATGATTTAGTCATTCTCAGAAATAAGGTATTAATGAAATTGGATTTAATTTTGATCACCCAACGATTTGTTTTTCCTTACGTGTTCCATTAAATTGTCATTATTGGTGTAATATTCCGCCATGACCCTCCCTACACTATTAACTGTGTCAATGTTATTTTTTACAAGCCATTTTAGCACAGATTCTTTCTCTTTCAGAGACCTGTTCATCTCGCTCCTTGTGTACCCCGTAAATAATTCTATTGTGGCCATTAATGCTTTAGAATTTGCGACTTTTTTCAAAATACCCTTTCTTATGTCCAACTGTATCAACACGTTTGGCTCGGAATTTGGAAGTATTTCAGCTACCTGAAATGTTTTTCTTATGCCTGTCCTTCTGTTCCTGTATTGCACAACAAGCATTGAAATAGCCGGCAACATGGATTTTGGAATTTCAATTGGCGGGTTTGTCAATCTTGTTATAGTTTCAGCAGCGTCATTTGCATGTACTGTTGCATAAACCGAGTGACCAGTATGGATTGCCTCAAAAAGCACCTCTGCTTCCCTCTTTCTCCTGATTTCACCAACAATAATCCTGTCAGGCCTCATTCTTAATGAATTTACGAGAAGATCAAGCATTGAGACTTCGCCCTTGCCTTCTGCATTAGGTAGCCTGGTGACCATCGGAACCCAATGCAAGAATTTAGGCAATTGGATTTCCCTTGTATCTTCTATTGAAATAATCCTCTGGTTTGGCGGGAAAAAATTTGCAACTACGTTGAGCATTGAGGTTTTTCCAGTTGCTGTGCCTCCAGCTATCAAGGTTGACAGTTCATATTGCACGCCGAGCCATATAAGAGCTGCCGCTTCTGGGGAAATGGTGGAATCCTTTATAAAATCAGTTATAGTCCATGGCTTTGCAGCAAACTTTCTTAATGTAATGGTGTTGCCTTGGACAGAGATTGGCTCTAGGGTTGCATTTACCCTGTCGCCTCCTTTTATATGGGCATCCATAAGGGGTTCCAGTATTGTTATCTGCCTGCCGACCCTTCTGCCTATCATTGTTGCATAACGCCTTGTTTGGTCTTCATTCGAAATGGATATGTTGGTTTTAAGCCAACCGAATTTTTTATGATAAACCCAGACGGGCTCTTCTGCGCTGTTAATGGCTATTTCCTCAAGATTAATATCATCCATTAAAATCTCAACGCTTCCAAGCCCAAGGCTCCTTTGTATCAAATATGACTTAAGAAAATTTGTTGTTTTTTCATCAGCGTCCGGAAAATGCTTTTTTACCAAGTTAGTTATGGTATCAATAAATTTTTGCTCTATAACCCCGGTATCTTTTGTTGAGAGAATATCGACCATGCCAAGGCTTACCTGGGTTGTAATCTCTTCCCTTATTTTTTCAAGTATTATCTCTGTATTCTTGCTGATGCTTGAAATTGAAACGTCATAAATAGGCACAAACTCGCCCTTTGCCTTATAGATTTTGATTGTGATTGGTATCTCATCAGATACGAAATCGTATGTAGCGAGAAGCTTTATGCCCTCTTTGCTTGGAATTAATATTGGTTTAGGCTTTTCTTCTACTTTCTTTTCTATTTTATTTTCTATTTTGGTTACATTTGGCTGTGCTGTTGCTTTAACTCCATGCGTCTCTTTTTTTAAATCGCTTGAAGAATCCTTCACAGACTGATTTTTAACTTTGAAGGATTTGAGCATCTCCAGCAATTTTAGGCCGTCTTTATGCAGCTTTTTCGGCATAATTTCTTTCTTGGGTTTGTCGTCTTTCTTAGTGGGGGGCTGGCTAGCCATCTTCAATTTTTGTACGTCCTTGCTTACATCTTTAGAATCCAACACCTTTTTTTTACCATATCTATCTATAATTATGTGCTCAGGCAAAAACAACACCTCTTTTTATGAAACTAAACAATATGATTCAGATAACATCGCGAGTTAAGACTCCTTGAAAAATGAAGTCAGTTTTTTCAACTCAGTTTCGAATATGCCCTTTTTTTTATCAACCTCCCCAAATTTCTTCTCGAGGTCTATCATTTCCTTTCCCACGTCTCCGCTCTTTGCGCTCAATTGGAAGATCTTTGCCTTCTTAATAAGCTCTATAAGCGTCTTTTCCAATTCGTCCCTGTCTTTGTTGACTTTATCGACTAGGCTGACAATTACAAGCTTCTTCTCAAAAAATTCATTGAATTTTCCAGTTATATCCTTTATATTTAAGGTATTCTTCTGATTTTGCGCAATTTTTTTCATTATTTGTTCTTGAAGATCAAGAATTTTTCTTTCCTGCTCCTTGCTTTTCTCTATTAAAGGCGCAATAGAAGATTTTTCCTCTTCCACATGGCTTTTGATATCGTCTATCATCCTGCCCAATCTTTCTATATGCTCCTCAGAATTCTTTATTGAAAAATCCTCTTCCAGCATTCTTTTTTCTACTTGCTTAATCATGTCCTTGAACTCTGAAAGTTTTTTGTTGAGTAGCTTCTCGCTTTCTTCTACGGACTTAGCTTCTGCCTTTTCCCTTACAATGTCATCTTTCTCCATTTTGACATTGGCAACTATCTCCTCGTATTTTCTTTGCTCTGCGGTAATCTGTTTGGTTAATTCTTCAATCCTGGCTTTTGCATCCTTTTTCTGCTCTTCAATCTCTTTTTGCATTTCCAGCTTTAATTGCTGGTATTTTTCCATCTCTTTCAATTCACTTCTTACAGTATCAACCTGGAGGCCCAAATCATTTTTCATCTTGTCAAATTCTTCCTTAATATTTTTTAGTTCGGCCTCCTGCTTCTTCAGGAAACTCAAACTCACCTCAGCTTTTCTGACAAAAGTGTCTTTCTTATTTGAAAATTCCTTTGCTTTTTCGTCCACTTCTTTTTTTGTCAGTTTTCTTTCCACAAGAAATGGCTTAGTAAGTTTGTATTCAACGCTTATAATACCCTCGTCCTCAAGAAAATCAACCCATTCTTGGATTACGGTTGTGCTGACGCCCAATTCTACAGCAGCGTCAGTTAAAGCAATCTTGCCCCTTTGTTTGACAAGATTTACCAGCCTATCAACTCCTGTTTCTATAATACTTCCTTGAAGGTCCATGGATGTTTTTTGTTTTACTATATTTAAAAATGTTATGTTTTTGGGAGACTGTTACCTTAACTCAATATTCTGATAGTATGTTATCTGCGGACATTTTGCAACGTCTCTGCCAAAAATCTTTTAAA
>JAHFQL010000093.1 GCA_023259315.1 Candidatus Woesearchaeota archaeon
ATCTGGTTCATTATTTATATGGCAAATACCTGAACTTTAAAATAAGATACAGTAAGAATAGCGACACTATACCATTAGATTATGGCGTCTTCTTTAAAAAATATGATAGCTCATGGGAAAAGGCATGGAACTTGACAAAACAAATGATTACTGCCATGAAAAATGAGTCAGAGCAGAACAATGCCTCATTTATCTTGGCTGATACAACTTATGTAATACAGATTGACAAAGACAGGTGGAATTTGGCAAAGCAAGAATACCCAGCCATTAAGAAAGTTGAATGGGATATGGAAAAGCCTAATAGGATAATTGTGGGTTTTTGCAATGAAAAAAATATAGAATGCGCAGACTCATTAAATAATTTTAAAATCCAATCATTAAAAGGCGATTTGTATACTCCAAATGACACCCATTTAAGCAAGAAAGGCCATGAATTAATGGCCCAATTGCTGTATGAAAAAATAATCAATAAAACAAAATGAAAAAAGGTATTTTGAAAAATTTGGCTCTATTTTTTGTATCTATGCTACTAATTCTTATTTTTTTGGAAGCATCTGCAAGAATTTCATATCCTTTATACTCAGATTACAATACCGAAATGTGGAGGTATGCATCGCAAATAAAAATGTCCAGCGACTTGCCGAACCTGTCACATGTTCACAGGCCTTATTCAAAAGGCGATTTCTACGGGACAGATGTTCTTATAAACTCAGACGGATTCAGGGATTACGAATACAGTGTTCAAAAAGAAAATTCAACTTACAGGATACTGCTTTTAGGAGACTCGGTAACCTTTGGCTGGGGCGTGAAGTTTAATGACACGTTTGCGAAGAGATTGGAAATGCGATTGAATGCAGAAAAGCCATCCAAAAAATATTCCAAGTACGAAATTATAAACACAGGAGTTGGCAACTACAATACAGTTATGGAATCGACAACCCTGAAATATAAAGGATTAAAATATAGTCCTGATTTGGTGATATTGAATTATTATATCAATGACGCCGAGCCAGTGCCCAAAAAACCATTCGAACTTTTGAGGTATTCTTATGCATATGCATTCTTATGGAGCAAATACCAGAATGCTAAAGTATTATTTTTGAAAGGTTTTGACTATAAGATTTATTATCATAATCTGTACAAAGGTGAGAATCCAGGCAGAAACAAGGCAGAAGCAGCGCTCAAGGATGTCATAGATATGGCAAAAAAAAATAAGGCAAAAATCCTTATTGTAGTGTACCCAGAATTCCATAATTTTAAAAATTACGAATTCAATGAAACAACCGCTTTTGTATCTGAAATTTCAAGTTCAAAAAATGCGCCAGTCTTGGACCTGCTGCCTTATTATGTGAATTATGAGCCGAGCTCTGTCTGGGTCAGCTTTGAGGATGTGCATCCTAATTCACTGGGGCATGAAATAGCGGCAAATGCTATTTACGAAAAATTAATAAAGTTAAAGTTAATCTCCTGACGCAATGGCAAGCAGATTTTACCTGTTTAAGGACATATGGAGCTTCATGAAAGAAAGAAAGAAATGGTGGCTTCTTCCAATAGTCATAATGCTTGCTCTGGTGGGTGTGCTCATAGTTGTAGGCCAAAGCTCTGCGTTGAGCCCGTTTATTTATGCGTTATTTTAGATATGTTTACATAAATTTTCTGCAAATAATGCATAAATAGTTTTTATATTCAAATTTTGAGTCGGCATATTTCGTAATTGTACAAGAATTGTCACTACTATTAAAAGGCAATAAAATCGAAAGATTTAAATACTTATTATCCTAGCTCTATTCAAAGTAATCAAAATGAACATGAGACAAAGATTTAAAGAAAACATGGAAACCTATAAGGGTAGATTATTAAATGGAACAACTGACAAGCTTTATCAATAAAATAAAAAGTAAAGATAAAAAAATTAGATACAAAGCGCTTGATGAAATAATGAAACTGTCTAGATCAAGAAAAATAAAACAAAAAACAGAGATTCTTAAAATTTTGAATGAAAAATCATTTTCAGAAGAATGGGAAGTGAAAAAATCAGACAAAGTTTTTCTTTCTATTATGACGTCGGAAAATGAATAATCGCCGTATTTCAGCTTCAGAACTTTAACCGGAATTCTTGTTTCAAGTTTTTTTATTATTTCACTTGGTTCATGGCAGTCTATGAGGAGCATTCATGTTTTGCTGGTATTGATGTTTTAATAGTTTGCGTGGAGATGTCCAGTGCTTCTTTAAGCCTAAATAAACCTTATTTTAATTTTTACAAATACTGCATTTTCCGCGTTTCTAGCTACTATGGATACGGAATTGATAAGATGAGTGAAGCTAAAGATTTAGCACTAAAGAAAGCGTCCGAACTTAAAAATCAACTAGAGGAAGAAATGGTACAAAAAGAGAAAAAACAAAGAAGAACTAACTGCGAATTGTGTGGAGTAGAAATAGATTTTAAATCTTCATTAACAAAATTCTGTGCAGAATGTAGTAAAAATAGGATAAAAGATATTATAGTTCTAATGAATTTAAAGAGGGAATGAAACAAAGAAAGAATGAAAGCAGAGAGAAAATATTCCAAGATTATATAACACAAATTGGAATAGACCGAGTTTAATAAGAATAAAATCAATAAATATAAAATTTGTAAAAATATTTTAAGATTATTCCACCACAACAGATTTTGCAAGATTTCGCGGCTTGTCTATGTCTCTGCCAAGCTTGTCTGCAATATGGTAAGCCAGTAATTGCAGCGGCACAACTGCAAGAATAGAACTAAGCGTGTACAAAGTCTTAGGTATGAAAATAGTATGCTTTGCTTTCCTTGGTATTTCTGCATCGTCTTCTGTTGCAACCGCTATTATTATTCCGCCTCTTGCCCTTACCTCTTCTATGTTGCCAAGAACTTTTTTGTAAGTATAGATATCATGAGGGGCAATAAAAACAACAGGCATGTTTTTGTCGATTAAGGCAATTGGGCCGTGCTTCATCTCTGCTGCAGGATACCCTTCTGCATGTATGTAGCTCACTTCCTTTAATTTCAAAGCTCCTTCCAAAGCAATAGGAAAATTAACTCCCCTGCCTAAATAGAGCGAGTTGGGCTTGTTGTAATATAGTTCTGCGCATTTCAAGATTTCTTTGTCTTCATCAAGGACAGATTGCAATTGCAGTGGTATCTTTCTTATGCCATTTATCATGTCGCTTATCTGCTTTTCATTCAGGGTTTTCCTTATTCTTGATAACAGGATAGTCAATAGGTACAAAACAGATAATTGGGTGGTGAAGGCCTTTGTCGAGGCCACGCCAATTTCGGGGCCTGCTCTTGTGTAAATAACGCCATCCGATATTCTGGTGATTGACGAGCCCATAACATTGCAGATAGCTAGAGTCTTAACGTCATATTTTTTTGCCTCCTTTAATGCCGCTATGGTATCTGCAGTTTCACCGGACTGGGAAATTGCAATGACAAAAGTATCTTTGTCCAGCAACGGGTGCCTGTACCTGAATTCAGAAGCATACTCTATTTCAGTCGGGATTTTGGCTAATTCCTCAAACATGAACTCGCCAACCAAGCCTGCATGCCACGAAGTACCGCAGGCAATTATCACGATTCTTTTTATTTTCTTGAGTTCTTCATTCGTGAATTTGAATTCTTTTTCGAAAACAACATCATTATTATTAACCCTCTCGTTTAATGTGTCTGCTATCGCGCTGGGCTGCTCGTAAATTTCCTTGAGCATGTAATGTTTATATCCCATTTTTTGGGCTGCCTCTGCGCTCCAATTAATTATATTGATTTTTTTATTTCTCCCCTTTCCATCCAGGCCAAAAATATTATAGCTGTCTCTTGTCAGCACTGCAAATTCTTTGTCCTCTAGATAAATCACTTTGTTGGTGTAGCTTAGGATTGAAGGCACATCTGAAGCAATGAAATTCTCATGATTGCCTATGCCAACAATCAAAGGGCTTTCGTTTCTAGCACCTATAAGCTTGTTCGGCTGCTCGGAAAACAATATTCCCAACGCATAGCTGCCTTCCAATTGATTTAATGAAAGCCTGGTAGCCTCTTCGATATTATTATTTTTAAGATTTTCTTCAATTAAATGTGCTATTACTTCAGTATCGGTTTGCGAATAGAATTTATGGCCCTTCTTGAGCAATTCATCCTTTAATTCAGAGTAATTTTCTATAATTCCGTTGTGCACAACACTGATTTTATTGCTGCAGTCAACATGCGGATGGGCATTTTTTTTTGTGACTCCGCCGTGAGTGCTCCACCTACAATGGCCTAATCCAGCGTTTCCTGGAAATCTCAAGAAATTTATTTTTTTGTGAACTTCCTCTAGTTTTCCAACGCCCTTTTTGATGTTGAACTTTTTATTGTGTATAAAACACATGCCCACAGAATCATAACCGCGATATTCCAGGTTTGACAAGCCCTTGAATAGCTTTTCATTGACATCTTTGTTTGAGACTACACCCACAATTCCGCACATTTTGATCTTTCGTTATTTCAAATATTTCTTAATCTAAACTTGTTTTATGAAAATAAATAGTGCACCTCAGACGAATGCAAGTAATCTCTTGCTCGCTCGCCATAAGATGCACTTGGAGATGTTTTATATGTCGTTTGAGGACATTCAAATAGTATAGATGTACTTATTTATATACCTTATTAAAAGATTTATAATACCACTATAAAAAAAATTATAACAATGCGGAAAATAAATATATTGTTTGAAATACTTGGTACAATATCAACACTTTATTTAACTTACCATTACAAAACTTTTTATAGT
>JAHFQL010000094.1 GCA_023259315.1 Candidatus Woesearchaeota archaeon
TTTAACTTAAGGAATTCCTGTTAAGCGACCTGAGCGGATGCGAAAGTGCAGCGGGGTTGAGCGCAGCGAAAAGTTTTTTCGGGGCAAAGTGCATCGAGTGCGAAGCACAATAAAGTTAATACATTAAGGGGCAAAAAGTTGACCTCTATTTTCATTGGGTTTATGGCGAGGCAAAAGAACATTAGTTACTTGAGTTACATCATGAGTAATCCCTGCTTTACTAAGGCGCTCTAATACCCAATCCTGTACGCGGCCATATACTTTAACATCAACGCTTTTATCAACTACACACTGCCCACGGCATGCATAACCAAAACTAAACCATCCCATAACTTCGGAATTAAGTTCAACGTTTACAGGATAATGAAAATCAAACACCGGCCCAGTGTAATATTGGAGAGTACCATCAACTCTAATATCTCCTGGCATGTATGGCACTAACTTCTCTTCAATCATAGTAGAGATGGAAAACTCAAATACTTTTAAACCTTTTGCCCCAATTCTCGTCTTTGCCCCGAAAAAATTTTGCTAACGTATGTTGGGACCACTTGTTATATTCGTTAACCCTACGAATGAAATGGGGTGGGGTTGACCTGCGCAAGCAGAGTTGAGAAAAAGACCGTCCAATAAAGCACGAAGTGCAATTAAGGATAAGAAGAAAAGGCGGGACAAATATTTTATAGTAATTTGATAGTAGTAAATAACAGAAAGTTTTATAAATCTATTCTGTTTATTATGATTTAACTTATGAATAATCCAAATCAAGAAACAATAGACGAATTAATTAAAGAATTTGATAATTGCATTAATGGAGTAGAAAATAATAATACTGAAAGGGAACATTATGTAGGTTTATACAATGCGATATTGAAGTCTCTTCCTCACCTTTCTAACAGAAAAGTATCTTGGTTTCCAAGTCATGAAGTCATTGGTGATCTTGAACACAAGTACCATATAAATTATTCATCCTCTTTAGGATATAGGCATATGGCTGTAACCGATATTAGTCATGCAAAAACACATCCTAAAGTAAGAACTTATATTGTTAGGGCAGTATTTGGAATTCAGTTACCAATTGATACTATAGCTCTAATTGATACGAGAGCTGGATCGGTGACGACTATTCATCAGAATCAGCCTTTCTAGTTTTTGTCCCGCCTCTTTTATTTTTAGGTCTTTTTCTCAATTGAATATAACAACTATTAAACGCAGTTTTAATCGCCGTTTAATGACTAAAGAATTGTTAAAGTGAAACATTTAATTGTTTAACAACTCAATAAAAATAAAATAATTATTGCTCACTCACCTTTATCTCGCCTAATTTATTCGCCTTAATCCTAAAATCATTGAGGATATTCATGTACGTGATGAAAGCTTCGTAAGGGCTGTCGTATGGGTTAAAATACTTGTGCACGTCCCCGTCATTGAACCATTTGGTGCACATGTAGTAGAAGTGGTCGCTTGTCTGCAATTTTCTCCATTCATCAAGCAGTGCAGGATTTTTGGACAGTTTTACATACGGCTCAAGGTTGTAAATTTCTTTCATGGCTTCCTGCTGCATTTTGTTTCCAAGCCAAGCGCTTAAATCCCTTTCAATGTCTGCCCAGCTCACATAATGCGGAAAGTCAATTTCTGCAACTGGATTGTATCTTTTTATTGCCTCGCTCGGCGTCACAAAATCATTGTCGGGGTGCTTCAATATCTCATGCGGCAAGTGCTTCAAGAATTCAAAGATTCCCTTGTCTTCCCATTGGTGCTCGCCAAAAGTCTCATAGTCCATAAACAAATTAACAACATTTCCATTGCCATTGATTTTGTTTACCCAGCTCGCATATTTTGGAGCAGTCAATGGAAATTCCTTCCAGCCCTTTTCAGAAAATCTGAATGCAATATCATCCGACAATCTGTAATTTTTCAAGAGCAATTTGATGTTCTTCATGCCCTTTGGCCTGTATAAAAAGTTCGGGCTCCTCCATTGCAGGATATGGTCTGCCCCTTCTGCCAGAATTCCTTTGTAGCCCATCTTATCGACAGAATTTGCAATATCATTATTATAAACCAGTTCTGTGTTTCTGAAGACCTTTGGCTTGAAATTGAACAGTTGCCTGACTTTCTTATTATGAATCTCAATTTGCTCCTTGAATTCCTCCTTTGAGTAAAGATAGGAAAGAGTATGGTAGTATGTCTCGTCTAATATTTCAACGCACCCTGTGTTGACAAGCTGCTTGAAACTGTCAATAACTTCAGGAGCATATTTCTCCAGCTGCTCAAGCACAATGCCAGTCATGCTGTAGGAAACCTTGAACTTTCCGTCAGTTTTGTCAATCAAATCAAGAATTGTCTTGTTTGTGGGAAGGTAGCATTTGTACATGACTTTCTTTATGATAGACTCATTCTTTTCTTCATCAAAATAATTATTATGCTGCCCTATCTCAAAAACAGAGTAGCGCCTAAGCCTAATGGGCTGATGAATCTGAAAATAAAAGCAGATGCTTACCATTTTAATTGACTGGCTTTAGTGTTTTAATTTTTCTATGAATTGTTCGTTAATAAACTTAATTTTTATTCTTGTATTTAACTTTTGCTAATTACGTCATCATAAATCTGAATGCATTTTTCTGCCGGAACATCCCAGCTGAATTTCTTGACTTCAAAATAAGCATTTTCCTTCAATGTTTCATGCAAAGCATTATATCTCAACAGCGAGATAATCTTGTTGCTTAGCTCGTTCACGTCCCAAAAATCAACTTTCAGGCAGTGCTTTATCACTTCAGAAACGCCGCTTTGGTTTGACACGATAACCGGTGTTTTGTTCTTCATGGCTTCCAAAGCAGTTATTCCGAATGGCTCTGAGACAGAAGGCATGGCATAAACGTCGGCCATTTTGTATGCCCGGTCAACATCGTCTGGGTTCAGGAAGCCGGCAAACAATACCTTATCGGCAATCCCAAGCTCTGCTGCCTTTTCTATGACAAAAGGCTCCATGTCACCTGAGCCAGCAATTATGAATTTCACATTTTTTTCTTTTTCCAGAACTTTTTTTGCAGCGTAAATGAAATAGTCAGGGCCTTTTTGCAGGGTTATCCTGCCCAAAAATAATACTATCTTGTCCGTCTTTTTTATTTCAAAGTTCTCGTCATAGTAGTGCTGCGAGAAATCTACTGCATTGTGCACTACATTTATTTTGTCCATTGGAACACCATAATGGGTAACAATCTTATTCCTAGTAAAATTGCTAACAGCTATAATCCTATCTGCCTTATGCATTCCCTGCCTCTCCAGATCATAAACATAACGGTTTGGCTGATGACCCCCTGTCCTGTCAAGCTCTGTTGCATGCACGTGCAAGACCAATGGCTTGTTCTTTTTTCTTTTGGCCCTTATTCCAGCACCAAAAGTCATCCAATCATGACAATGTATAATGTCAAAATCCTCCTCTTCTGCAATATTTTCTGCTGCAAGAGTATACCTGTAAACTTCATCAAATAATGTTGAGCCGTATATTTTTGCAAGGTTTGCTGGTTTTTTACTTACAAATCTTTGATAGTTTTCTGAATTCATATAAGGCCTTAATGCAGAAGATATCTTTCTGATTTTAAGATTAGAGATATTGTTCGCAGATTTTAATTTGACAAAATTCACATCACTTATTTCTGAAACTGAAGGAAGCACTAAAGTAATATCTATGCCCTTATTGCCCAAGCTTTTGGTCAAGCCATAGCATGCAGTCCCAAGCCCGCCGCTGCTCAATGGCGGAAATTCCCAGCCGAACATGAGGACTTTCATAGTAAAGCCTCACCTCTGGTATTGATGATTTTCTTGTCTGATATACGCACGTTTTTGCCGTGATTTTTCCGCAAATAATCCTTTCCAAAGGATGTCAGTTCAAAAATTCTGACGTAAGAAGATCTGAAAACTTCCTTGACCAAGATTTTGCCAAGCAAATAAACCAGATGGTTATCAACAGTTCTCCAGTTAATTCCTGTTTCGCTTGCTATCTGGTTTATTGTTTTCTGCCCGGATGCAAGCGATAAAAGAATATAGTTTCTTATCTCTGCAAATGTTCTCTTTTGGGGAAAGTTACTGATCAACACCACCACTTTTAATATAATGATAAAACTACAATAATCAAAGGTTATGACTATTCCAGATAGAACATATATAAATAATTATTGATTTGCTCGTTTAAATCAATCCATCTTAATCAAATCTTCGGTAGAATAAACAAGTAGTTCATATTGTTTTTCTTTCAAATCTCTATCATTACTCCATAAATCACATCTCAATTTCAAAGCAAGAGCTTAATATGGAACATCTTTTGCGTCTGGAGAAATTTTATCAGCTTGCTTGATGAATGGATCAATCTCATTTTTTGGAATGAGAATAACATTTAGTTCAAATAAATCAAAAAGTTTATTGAAATCTTCTTCAGTTCTTTTGGTTTTATCTTTAAGATAATCTCTATATTTTCTGAATTCTTCAAAAATAAATTCAGGTGCATAAAGTGTATGCTTAAATAAAATATTAGAAGTTCCACTTTCTTTCAGCAAAGCTGCGAAAAGGATACTGGAATCTATCACTAAATCCATGATTAAGCCTTTTTGTATCTTTTCGCTAGATTTTTGTTTTGTCAGCAGTGGGCTAAGCCTCCCCACGTTAGTGGGGTAAATGAATGCCCACAATGTGCGTAAGCACATCAAAACTTATTTGAGTTTTCTCTTATATATTTTGCAACAACTTCTGCAGAGAC
>JAHFQL010000095.1 GCA_023259315.1 Candidatus Woesearchaeota archaeon
TCTCTGCCTTCTTGTGCCAATGCCCTGTAAATTCTTTCCGAATTTGTCCCTTTAAACCTTTCAGCCATCATTGCGTAGAATTCTGCTTGCAACTTTCCTTGTAGTTTTTCGTATCTCCTATTTCCTCCGATACCTAGAACGTGGCCAATTTCGTGTAACAAAACAGAATGCTTCATTGCTTCTACAGCATCTTTATCTGTTAGCCCGTATCTAGAAATTAAATTTTTTGCCCTGTTATGAAAATTTTCTTCTCTTACCAAATAACCTTTTCCAGGATAGTAAGCTGCAAGAAAGTCGCCTTTTTCTACTCCTAAACCGATTACTCCCGGATTAGGGGTTGTATCAATTGAAAATCCTTTTTTAGCAAGAAAATTAACCCATTCAACAGCTTCATAATTTAATCCATTAGCTTTATCAAACATCAAATTTCTTAAATGATGTTCAAAGTTTGCCAATTTAGATTGAAAATAACCTTGTCTGCTTACTGCATTAACAATGTCATGGCTTGTGCGCAAACCAACTGGCGTGTCACCTTCATTTGGAAAATACATGCCTAAGCGAGGGCTTTCAATCAATCCAAAGTCAGGCATTCTTGGAATTAAACTATGCTTATACGGGGGATTATCTGTTGCTGCCTTTATCCATCTTCCAAAACCTCCGTCATCTATCTGCGAGAAGTAACCGTTTCTTTTGAAATCTTTGAAACTTGTTTCAAATCTATTATTTGCTGTTCTTGTAACCACACTATCTTTAGTGAAAATTTGAGTTGCACTACCATACCCGTAAGAGCTAACGGTTGGGGGCTCGCCCTGCATTGATTTAATGTCTTTTGGGTCAATATGCCGTACAGCATCAGGCCTGCCTGCAGGCGGTCCTATGTATTTATTTTCAATTAAAACCCGATAACTGCTTAATGGCATTTTATTTCATACATTTTTTTATTTTTATAGATTTACTAGTAAGATTAAAAAAAATTAAAAAGAAAAACTAAATCTATTATTAATGCGGAGAAGCATAGTGGCCATGCTTTTTTAGATAAGTTTTGCCACCTGTGGCAGCTTCTTTCTGTGCCTCTAGTGCGCCAAGTTGACTTATGTCTCCTATAATGTCTCCAAGCGTTGCAGTTTGTGAATATGGCCTCTTTGCTTTTTGGCTAAACTCATCAATTATTTTTAATCCTACTCCTGGTTTGTTGTAGACTGTAGCTAATTGAGATTGTAAGAACTGTAGTCTACGTGCTGCTGTATTTTTTTGAGTTGCAATATATCCTATCAATTGAGCTAAATCAGATTCTCTGTTATATAGGGGATCGCCTGGGCGTGCTGCAGCCATGTTTACAATGCTTTCAACAAGCTGCGTGAAGTTTTGTATAGTAGCATTTCCTAAGGCCTGGCCGGCCCTCGTTATATAACCCACTTTCTGCTCTGCTGTTAGTTCTTCCGGCTTACCTTTGTAACCCTCAGCTTTAGCAAGTTCATAAGAAAGCTTGTTTAAAATTTTTCTTGCTTGAAGTGGATCTGATTTGATATTTTTGTCTAATTCCCCTTTAACAATACCCTCAAGTGATTGAGTATTGTCATTAATTTCCCTTTGCCTTTCAACTGTAGGGAATACTTCTTTTACTGTTCCATCTTTTTGAGGAATTCTCTTAGGTAAAATAGAATCTGTAACTTCACTTACTGCGCCCTTTGCAGTAACTCCGTCTATATCTAGTTTTGATAAATCAATTTCTTCTTGTGTTGCATTAGACATTTTCCTTTTCCACCCCTTGTTTTGTTTTTAATTATATAATTTGATTTGTTACTACAATATAATAATAACACTTATATATAAACTTTTCGGTTTCAACGACAAAGTTCTTTGACACCTTGGACGACATTTTGCTGCGCAAAAGTCCTCCGAAATTATGTTGTACATATACAATTTGTTACTACTAATTAATAATGAAACTTATATATAAATCTTTCGATTTGATATATAGTGGCTATTTATTTTCTATATTGAAAATATAGGTTAAATAAATAGGCAAAGATTTATAAATAAATTATAATTTTATAGATTTGGGGATGGTTATGGCTAAGAAAGATAAAAAGCAATACAACAAGATTAAAGAAAATACTGAAAATTCTCATGTTGCTGTAGAGGAATCAAAAGAAGTTGAAGCTATTTCTAAACTGCCAAAGGATGTTCAGGAAAAGCTAAAGACAATAAAAACAAAACTGGAAAAATTCCAAAAAAAAGTCCTTGAAAAATTTGATAAATACATTGTTGGAATTGCATTGATGCCGCCTCCAAAGCCAGAGGAATTGCAGCAGTTGCAGCAAATGCAGCATCCTCAATTGCCAGAGCAGCCAGTTGAGCCAAAACCAGAGGACAAAGACAAAATCCATGTTTTAGTTTTAGTTGATGATTCCGATAGTAAAACAATGTCAAAGCTTGAACTGAAAGACAAATTAACTGCAATAATAATTAGCATTGGAAAAGAGATTGATGCAAATATCACTCCTCAAACATTGATTCTTTCAGAGCTCTGGCAGAACTGCTTTGATGCAAAATATGAATTGCTGCAATTAATCGCATTGTCAGCTCCAATTCATGACACAGGAATGCTGCAAGCAATCAAAATTGCAGAAGTGCACAAAACAATGGTTTTGAAAAAGTTTGAGAAATACATTGTTTCCTATGTTTTGGCAGGCTCTTTAGTTCAGGGAAAAGCAACTCAAACAAGCGACATTGATGTGTGGATTGTAATTGACGACACAGATGTCAAGAAGATGACCAGAGTAGAGCTAAAAGACAAGTTAAGAGCAATTATAATTGGAATGGGGATTGAAGCAGGAGAGCTGACTGGAATAAAAAATAAATTAAACATCCAAGTCTACATCCTGACTGATTTCTGGGATTCTTTAAGAGAAGCAAATCCCGTAATATTCACTTTATTGAGGGATGGTGTTCCATTTTTTGACAGGGGCATTTTCATGCCGTGGAAGCAACTGCTCAAGATGGGCAAAATCAAGCCAAGCGCAGAAGCAATTGATATTTTTATGGGCTCAGGCGAGCAAGTAATCAGAAGAGTTCAATTAAAATTAAATGAAATTGGAATGGAAGATGTATATTATGCGCTTCTCACGCCAAGCCAAGCAGCCTTAATGCTTTATGGTGTTGCTCCCCCTTCGCCGAAAGAAACAGGGGCATTAATGAGGGACATTTTTGTTCAGAAGGAAAAATTGCTGGAAGACAAATTCGTCAAGATTCTGGAAAGAGTTGTGGAAATAAGAAAAGCCATTGAGCATGGCGAGAAAAAAGAATTGACAGGAAAAGAAATTGATGAGTTATTAAGCGACGGAGACAAATATCTCAAAAGAATCAAGAGGTTATTCACGCAGATTGAAAGGATAAGAGACGAGCGTGAAATGCTAAACATCTATGACACAATAACAACTGTCATCAGGGATGTGTTAAAGTTAGAAGGTGTTGAAAAGGTAAAAGAAAATGAAATGCTGCAGCTTGTTGAAGACAAGCTTATTTCAGAAGGAAAAATGCCGTCCAAATTTTTCAGGACAATACAGGATCTGATGAAAGCAAAAAAAGATTATGACGAGAAAAAATTGTCAAAAGTTGAAATAGAAAAAATCCACCAGGAAGCTGGCGCATTGATTAAATTTCTTGTTGAGTACATGCAGAGAAAAAGAGGAAGAGAGCTCGACAGATTAAAAATAAGAGTAAAGCACGGCAACAAATTTGGAGAAATAATTCTGATTGGCACTGAAGCCTACATAATCCATGACATAGATAATCAGGAGAGGGAATTAAGCAAAGCAAAAATAAAAGAAGATGGAAGCTTGTCAACAATTGAGAAAAGCTCATTGGAAGAATTGGAAAAAGCGCTTGCAAAAATTGAAGTTCCCCAAAAAACATCCATCAAAGAGCGAATATTCGAGGACTTGAAGAGAATTTTCGGCAAAGACGTCGAGATATTGATGAATTATTAGGGGTTCTAAGAATAAAAATCATTAAACTTTCAAATCAATAATCAAAAATAAAATTTCTAAAATATATTTTGTAAAATATTCCATTTCGAAACATTAATAAACTTTAAAAGCAATTCCTTTTTCGGTGTCAATGATGAAAACTGGCTACAAAGTTTATGATTGCATGACAACAAAACCGATTTCTGTTTCTTCAGATGCATCTTTGGAAAAATGCGCAGAAGTCATGGCGCAACATCATGTTGGTGCATTAGTTATCAAAGACAACCACCAATCAAAAGGTCTTATTACAGAGCAGGATATTGTGAGAAATGTTATTGCAAAAGGAATCAACCCATTGACAAAAAAAGTAAAGGACTTTATGGAAAAAAAATTAATGACAATAGGCCCAAATGACGACATTTATGATGCTTTGATAAAAATGCGGGATTCAAATATAAGGCATTTGCCTGTTGTTGAAAATGGCAAGATGGTTGGATTATTGACGTTAAAGGACATCCTGAAAATTGAGCCGCAATTGTTTGAGCTTCTTGTTGAAAAATTTGAGTTAAGGGAGGAAACCAGAAAACCCATCAACAGAATTATCTCCAATGAGGCAATTTGCCAGGGCTGCGGCGCTTACGCAGAAGATGTTAGAAAAGTCAAAGGCTCTTTATTATGCGAGAGATGCGCTGCTGAGCAGAGTTAAATTTTTGCTCTGTGAAATTTTATGCTTCTTTCTATTATCTCGTAGGCGCGAATTATATCCTTAGT
>JAHFQL010000096.1 GCA_023259315.1 Candidatus Woesearchaeota archaeon
AGGAAGAGATATTGAACAGTGCAAAGGAGAAATCAAATTCTTTAATTGCTGAAGCTAGGAAAGAGGCTAATAGAATTATGAGGGAAACAGAAAAAAAAGCTGGGGAAATGAGGGAAAAAAGCGAAGCAGAAACCAAAAGAATGCTGGATTTAATCAAAAGACAGGAACTATCGTCCGCTGAACTGGAAAATAAAAAAATGATTCTTGAGGCAAAGAAGCAAATCATTGAATCTGTTTTTGCTGAAGCAAAGAAAAAGCTTGAAAATTTAGATGATAAAAAAAAAGAAGCTTATATAAAAAAACTGACTGAAAAGGCAAAAAATGATATTGATGTAGAGCATGTTTACTGCAATAAAAGCGATGCAAAATTCCTGAAGAGCTTCAAGACAGAGCATGCCAACATTATTGGCGGCTTGATTGCAGAAAATAAAGACAGGACTGTAAGAGTTGATTACAGCTTTGAAACATTGCTGCAGAGCATAAAAGAGAATGAACTGCAAAATTTAAGCAAGGTATTATTCGGATAAAATGCTGATACTTAAAAAACCACTGCAAAAGGAAAAAAAACTGAAATTTGGAACTTATCCTTACACTTATGTACGGACTGCTGTGATGAAATCCCTGCTTTTCAGGAAAGAGGACTATCATAAAATGCTCAAAATGGATTTTAATGAAATTGCAAAATTTTTGCAGGATTCCAATTATAAAAAAAATATAAACGAATTAGCAACAGCATACTCTGGAGCTGATTTGCTGGAGCTGGCATTGAACAGGAACCTTGCAGAATCTTTTAAAAAACTAATAAGAATTTCGTCCTATGAGATTGGCTTGCTGATAAAAGAGTATGCAGTAAGAAAAGATATCGATGACATAAAAACAATATTGAGGGGCAAGTTTACAAATACTGACGAGAGGACGATAATAAATTCGATAACTGCAGCAGGAACTTTGAGCCATGATTTCCTGGTTTCGCTTTTGAAAAAAGATTCTATTGAAGAAATCCTGAAAAACAACAAAATAGTTGATTTTGCATTGTTGAAGGAAGGGCTGAAAGATTTAAACGAAAAAAATAGCCTGGCAAGCATTGAGAATTTATTTGACAGGTATTACTACACCCATTTAATTTTATTTTCACAAATTCTGCCAAAAGAAGGCAACTTGTTCAGAAATTTCTTGCTGGAAGAGGTTGAGATATCAAATATATTGATGCTGTTAAGACTTAAAAAGGCAAAATTTGGCACAGATGTTGCAAAAGATTTTATTATTCTGTCAGGGGATAAATTGAAGGACTCAAAAATAATGTCTTTGGCAGGCCTAGACGACTTGGAAGAACTCTTAAAGATTTTAGAAAAAACCAAATACAAAAATGTACTTGCAAAAGGCATTGAAGAGTTCAGAAAGAACGGCTCATTGATAGCTCTCGAAGCAGAGCTTTACAAACATCTTCTGAAGCAATCTGTTTTGTTTATGCACCAGCATCCCTTGTCAATTGATGTTATACTCGGCTACATGTTTGCCAAAGATATTGAAACCAGAAACCTCAGGATAATTGTGAAAGGCAAACAGCTTGGCTTGAATGAAGAATTTATTGAAAGCCAATTGGTGTTTTAAAACAATATAAAAATTCAATTATAAAAAATTCATTAACTAAAAATTCAATAAAAAATAAAAAAAGCACATTAACGAAAAAATCAATAAACTAAAATATTGAAAAAATAAAATAAAATAATAAAAAAATCAAAATTTAAAATGGTTAAAATTGCTGTTGCTGGAACAAATGAATTTAATGTGGGCTTTCAATTGGCAGGAATCAAGGATATTGTTGAAATGAGCAACAACCCGTTTAATGATTTAAAAAATCTGAAGCAGAGAAAAGAAATTGGAATTGTTGTTGTAGATGAAAAAATAATGGAAGGGCTTGAACCGCATCAAAGACTGGAGATAGAGGCATCTGTTGAGCCTGTTTTTATCATGGTGTCCACAAAAGTCGAGCAGGACAGCATGAGAAGGCTTATTAAAAAATCAATTGGGGTTGATTTGTGGAAATGACAAACAAAGGAGTTTTGTACAGAATTGCAGGGCCTGTTGTTGTAGCCAAAGGAATAAAGCCGAGAATGTACGATGTCTGCAGAGTCGGTAATGAAAAATTAATGGGAGAAGTGATACAGATAGCAGGAGAAAAAACAATTATTCAGGTTTACGAGGACACTTCTGGAATCAAGCCAGGCGAGCCAGTTGTTAATACAGGAGAGCCATTGAAAGTTGAGCTGGGACCAGGAATGCTCGGCAGCATTTATGACGGAATACAAAGGCCATTGCCAGTTCTGATAAAACAAATGGGCGACTTCATCAAAAGAGGTGTTGATGCGCCTGGGCTTGACCAATCAAAGAAGTGGGACTTCAAGGCAATTGTTAAAAATAATGAAACAGTTGTTGCTGGCCAGATTATTGGGGAAATTGAAGAAAACCCCGGCATTATGCATAAGGTTATGGTGCCACCACAGCAAAATGGAAAAATTTCAGAGATAAAGTCAGGAAAATTTACTGTCAATGATGTTATTGGAAAACTGGATAATGGATTTGAATTAAGGCTAAAGCACAATTGGCCTGTGAGAGTTTCAAGGCCAGTAAGTTCTAAATTAAAGCCAGAAGCTCCTTTGATAACAGGGCAGCGAGTTTTTGATGCTTTGTTTCCATTGGCAAAAGGAGGTGTAGCTGCAATTCCTGGGCCGTTTGGAGCAGGGAAAACAGTTTCTCAGCAGCAGCTTGCAAAATGGTCGGATGCAGATATTATTGTTTATGTTGGATGTGGAGAGAGAGGAAATGAAATGACAGAAGTGCTGACAGAATTCCCGCAGCTTACAGATCCAAAAAGCGGCAAGCCATTGATGAATAGAACTGTTTTGATTGCTAATACATCAAACATGCCGGTTGCAGCAAGAGAAGCAAGCATCTACACTGGTGTTACAATTGCCGAATATTTCAGAGACATGGGTTATTCTGTTGCATTAATGGCAGACTCAACATCAAGATGGGCAGAAGCAATGAGAGAAATTTCTTCAAGATTAGAAGAAATGCCGGGTGAAGAAGGCTATCCTGCCTACTTGTCAACAAGATTGGCGCAATTTTATGAAAGGTCAGGCAGAGTAATTCCGCTTGGAACAAAAAAGGAAGGAAGTGTAAGCATCATAGGTGCAGTTTCTCCCCCTGGTGGGGATTTTTCAGAGCCTGTAACACAAAGCACTTTGAGGGTTACAAAAGTATTTTGGGCTTTAGATGCAAAATTAGCTCAAAGAAGGCACTTTCCCTCTATAAACTGGCTTACATCATATTCTTTGTACTTGAACACTTTACAGCCATGGTATTCAAAAAATGTCGCAAGTGACTGGCATAACTTAGTTGCAGAGATAATGGGCATTCTGCAGGAAGAAGAGAAATTGCTGGAGATAGTGCAATTAGTTGGCTCTGACGCATTGCCGGAAAGGCAACAATTGGTTTTACAAGTTGCTAGGCTGATAAGGGAAGTTTTATTGCAGCAGAACGCATTCCATGAAATTGATACATATTGCGAGTTGAAGAAGACATATTTGATTATGAAATCAATACTTCAATTTTCAAAACTAGCAAATAACGCACTTGATGGCGGGATGAGAACGCAACAAATACTTTCTACCAAGGCAAAAGACAGATTGAGCGAAGTAAAGTTTGTAAAAGATTACGAAAAATTATTGAATGAAATTACAGGCCAAATGGAAAAGGAATTGAGGATTTGAAATGCTTGAAAAAAAAGTTCTGATTGTCAAAAATATACACAGGGAAGGCCCAGGTTTGATAAGGACGTTGTTAGAAGAGAATGGTATAGGATTTGGAGTAATAGGTGCTGGGAATATTAACAGATTACCTAACCCGCAAGAATATTCTGCAGTTATTCTTCTTGGCGGCCCTCAAAGTGCGAATGATGAAGAAATGAAAAGCGAGTTAGAATTTATTGCAAGAACAATAGATTATGATGTACCATATCTCGGAATTTGTCTTGGAGCGCAAGCCCTTGTTAAGGCTGCTGGCGGCGAAGTTGAAATAGCACCTTTTAAAGAGGTTGGATGCAGAGATTCCGAAGAAAATTATTTTCAAGTTGAATTAACAGAAGATGGAAAAACTGATGATTTGTTAAGGGGCGTGAATGAAACATTTCCAATCTTTCAATTGCATGGTGAAACTGTTACTTTGAGAAATGGAATGGTTTTGCTTGGAACTGGCAAAGGACCTTACCAAATTAGAAATCAAATTGTTAAAGTTGCTCCAAAGGCTTACGGAATCCAAGGACATCTTGAAGTCACTAAACCAATGTTAGGAAGATGGATCGAACAAGACACTATGTTCCATGGATACGACACAATTGCAATTTCGAGAGATTTTCGAAGATTACAACATGAATATCATCAAAATGGAAGAACAATGATAAGCAATTTTTTACGTATTTCAGGCTTAATAAATTAAAAATGAAAGCAAACTCACTAACGTTCGTAGCCTTCATTTTGAAGGCAAGGCATAGAGAAAAATCAAAATGAAAGAATACAAAACAATAACAAGAATTGCAGGCCCTTTGATTTTTGTGGAGAAGACAGAGCCAGTTGGCTATGCTGATATTGTAAGGATTGCCTTGCCAAATGGCGACATTAAAAAT
>JAHFQL010000097.1 GCA_023259315.1 Candidatus Woesearchaeota archaeon
TGTCTATGACAAAGCCTTCTGTGCCGTCGTCCAGCTTTATGAAATCATCAACTGTTATGCTTCTGTCAACAATCAAGGAAATGCCGCCAAAAATGTTGCCAAGAGTAGTTTGCAGTGCAAGTGCAACTGCAATTCCTACAATCCCAAGGCTTGCAAGCAAAGGCCCTACTTCCACGCCCCAGACATTAAGGATAAAAATCAAGCCTATAAAGCTGACTGTTATTCTTGAGAACTTCTGGAAGAGTATTACGACTTCGTCATCGACCTTTGACTCGGTTTTGGATGCAAATTTCTCGCCCCAGCTGTTTATTAATATGTTGAAGACTTCAATTACCATGTATGTGACAAGCACGATAATTAAAGTTGAGATTGTGTGCTCTATTATATTAAGCAGGAAGAGTGATAATTTATGCGGCGTTATCGCAAACCTCATGCCCATTAATATCAGTATTAAAGATATCGGCTTGTTGATTTTTCCTACTATCAAATCGTCTATGTTTGTTTTTGTTTTTTTGGCGAGCCTAAGGATTATTTTTTGCGAGATGAAAACAATAAGCTGTGATATGGTGTAAAATATCAATAGAATGATTACAGATTGTGCATACTTGTTCGTTGTAATTTTATCAAGCAGTTCAAGAACCATAAAAATGCAGATTAAAAGAACTATTTATAGTTTTCCATTAATTGGACTGTTTACTTCCTCTCAAGAACTTCTATAGTGCATGGACATGGAAGTTTTTTTGATGCCCTTTCCAGAGCCTGTTTTGCCACTGCCAGATTCTGCTTATCAACATTAACCTGGAAAATTGTCTGCCCTTCCTTTACTCTTGCGGCCACGCCTATTGGCTTGCCGAATGAATGCGCCATGCCCGAGCTGAACCTGTCAGCACCTGCTCCTGATGCAAGCGCATGCTCCCTCAACACATGAAAAGGATAAACCTTGATTTTTAGGTGAAACCCATTTAAACCAAGATGCGATTCGAGCAGCTTGTTTGATGTCTGCCTTGCACTTTCCAAGGCATTGTCCCTTATCTGAAGGCTCGACTTTGACAAAAGGTTCAATGTATACTTAAAATTTTTAGTTGCGTCACCCGTATCAAACCTCACAACCTTTACATTAGGCGTCATTTTAATGTACGATTTTGCCTTGAATTTGGACGTCCTTGTATAAGGCCTTTCCAGTCTTCTATAAGCGACAAATTTCCTGATTCTTGCCATGTTAAAGTGGAATTAATCTCTGATTTTTAAATCTTGCTATCGAAACATTTATAAATAAGTACTATAAGTAAAGATACATTAAATTTTATTGTCGGGAAAAAGAGGTGAATGGATGTTGTTTAATAAGAGAGCTTCTTTAGAAATTTCAATACAAGCTATTGTTATTGTTGTTCTTGCAATGACTCTTCTCGGCCTTGGGTTGGGCTTCATTAGGGGTATGTTCAAAAACATACAGGGCACTACCGAAGATGTCACAGACACTGTAAAGCAAAGAATTTTGGACGACTTGATTACTGGCGATAAAAAGGTTTCATTTCCTAAAACAGACATTAGCATAGATAAGGGAGGCGCACAGATTTTGACTATTGGAGTAAGGAACAAAAAAGATGCAACCCTGCGCTACAAAATTAAGTTCAATCCTGTGTCTGATCCCAGCGGGGTCCCATTCAACATTGACACTCCGTCTTGGTTTCAATATGCAAAGGATCAGGAATATACATTGCCTGCTGCAGAATCAGACGTTAGGAATATAAGATTGAGCGTGCCGACGAGCGTTGCATCTGGCTCGTACTTCTTGACATTCGATATCACAGACGAGGCATTTTCACCCGGTATGCCGGAATATGTTTACGCCCAAAAAGACTTTTTCATTGTTGTAAGAGGCTAAATGAAAAGAAGGCTTTCAGAGCAGCAGGAATTTGAAATCATGAAGATAGTTATGGATAAATTCCTGTGGCTGGGTTTTGGAATAATGGCATATGGGCTTTACCAAATGTATAGTGTTGGAATCCCAATCGGATTGTCTTGGATGATTGCAGGAGCGATAATCTTGTTGCTGTTCACATGGATTATTGTCAAGCAGTACGAGATTATAAGATAGGATTTCTATCAGTTTATTTAGATATTATCTTAAATTCCATATGCTTCGCAACAATTCATCCTATTGATTTATTTTCTACAGTTTGCATAAACTTTATATATAAGCAACAATCTAAAGAAAAATAGTCATGGACCGAGACGAGCCTGATTTTGAAAAGAAACTGCGAAAGTTCTCTGTCGTCAAACAATGCCCAAGGTGCAAACAATTGAGCTTATCATTCGAAGACAATAAAATCCACTGCTCTAACTGCGGCTATGAAGAGCAGATTACTGCCGCGAGGTGAATAAATGAATCCGCATTTTAAGGACCAGAGAGTTGGCGTTTTTGTTGATGTGCAGAACATGTACTATTCTGCAAAAAACCTTTACAATGCAAAGGTTAATTTTGCCCAGATACTAAAGGCCGCCCTGGGCAACAGAAGCTTAATAAGGGCGATAGCTTATGTCATAAAGGCTGACGTGAAAGAGGAGCAGAATTTTTTTGACGCGTTGGAAAAGATAGGGTTTGAAGTCAAGGCAAAAGACCTGCAGATTTTTGCGGGAGGGGCAAAAAAAGGCGACTGGGATATTGGGCTGGCAATGGACACAATTGAGCTTGCTCCAAAGCTAGACACAATAGTGATTGTCAGCGGCGATGGCGACTATGTGCCTTTGGTGCGCCATTTAAGGCACGCTCTTGGCTGCAGAATAGAAGTGATAGCATTTGGAAAATCAAGCGCGTCTTCACTAATACAGGAATGCGACTCATTTACAGACCTTGATATGGACAAGAGAAGATATTTGATATCCAGGTAGGTAAAAGTGATATGAATGATGGACCTAACAAAAGATGCATTTGAAAAAGAAGTTTTGAAAAACAAATTGCCTGTTTTGGTTGATTTTTGGGCGCCATGGTGCGGGCCATGCAGGATTGTTGGTCCAGCGCTTGACAAATTGTCCACAGAGTATACAAACAAGCTTAAATTCGCAAAGCTCAATGTAGACGACAATCAAGAGCTTGCTGCCCAATTTGATGTCAGGGGCATACCTTGCATGATTGTATTCAGCAAAGGTCGCGAGCTTGACAGGATTATCGGGGCATATCCCGAAGCAGAGCTGAGAAAAAGGATAGACTTAATACTGGCAAAAACTTAAATATGGCTGATTATTTGCAATTAAAAAAGAACAAGAGGTAAAAAATGAAGCAATTAAAACCATTTTTTGAAATAGAAGATTTTGCCCCTGATTTTGAGTTTGAGGCGCAGGTATTGGAAAAAAACGGAAGAGAGGCTGATTTGCTGATTAAAAAAGGCTACAAGATTAAAAAATCTGTTTGGAATGGCTTGATTGCATCTTAAGTTTATGTATAAAGCAAAATTATGGGACGAGGACAAGTGGGATATTCATTCAAGTAGTTATAGCCATTCAGGCGGAAGCGCATTTTCTGATGATAAAAAATACCATGAGCAGAAATACGGCTCAAAAGAAAAAAATTCCGGCTCAGACTACATGAGGAAAGAAGACAGGGCAGAAGATGAAAACAAAGAAAAAGATGCTATTGCTGAGGAATTAGAAGAAAAAAAAGACCAGTCGGATTTAAAGGAGGAAGACATACCATTCAAAGCCGCAAAGCAGATATTCAATGAAAACCAGCAGGAACCGAAAAAACTGGATAACAAGAAAAACCTAAAAACCATTGAGGAAGCAATCAAAAAAGCCATTGAGGACGAGAAGAAAGTTGTTGTAATGGATAATTAAATGCCAGAAAGCTTATTTCTTAGAATTTCAAAAGTTTTAATGATTATTATTGTGCCTTTTCTGATTTTTTTGCTTGTAGCAGACTTTGTCTCTTTTAACAATTCTTTTTACAAGAAAGAATTTTCAAAATACAATGTCTACAAAAGTGTGCCTCAGGCAGACTCATTGCATTCTTCTGTCATTAATTTTGTGAATGGAAAAAGCAATGATTTGCCAAGCGTGTTCAATAACAGGGAAAAACAGCATTTGTTGGACGTTCGAAACACTATAAGAAATCTAAGAATTTTGTTGCATATTCTTGGAGTTTTATTCATTTTTTTGCTGATTTTTTATAAAAAAACTAAAAAGCAATTCAATAATTTGATTGGACAAACATTATTTTTTGGCGGGCTTCTTACAATAGCTGTTTCAATGATTATATTCCTTCTCATAAACTTTGATTTTTCCACATCCTTTGAATCGTTCCACAGGCTGTTTTTCGAGAAAGGAAGTTACTTGTTTGATCCAACAAGAGAGATAATAGTAAGGCTTTATCCCGAGCAATTGT
Organism: Candidatus Woesearchaeota archaeon; assembly: GCA_023259315.1. The sequence continues at coordinate 4,382 of JAHFQL010000097.1, forward strand.
TCATGGACATTAGTTTAAGGATAGCAAAATGGGTTTTTGCTTTATCTGCCATTTTCATAGCAATTGGCATGTTTTTGATAAAGCAAAACAAAAAGAATAAAAACAGGAGAAAATAAAAATTTATAATACAATAAAAATGAAAAAATTCATTGCAGCAAACTGGAAGATGAACAAGACATTAGAAGACTCAATATCATTTATTAAAGAATTCAAAAAATTAGTTAAATATGATAAAAATGTGGAAATTGTTATATGCCCGCCGTTTACATCGCTTCAATCTGTTGCCAAAGAACTGAAAGAAA
>JAHFQL010000013.1 GCA_023259315.1 Candidatus Woesearchaeota archaeon
CGATGATGGATCATGTTATAGGAAACCAATTATTGCCGGTCAGCCATAAAAACGCTACTTCGACAAACAGGCCAAACGTAGAAAAATATTTCTAGTAGTTGGATACACAAATTTAATAATTAAATTTAAATAACTTGCAATCTCTCATTTTCTCTATGATCAAAGCAATCATATTTGATTTGGACAATACTCTGATTGATTTCATGAGGATGAAAAATCTTAGTTGCGATGCTGCCATCACAGCAATGATTGACGCAGGACTTAACGTGGAAAAGGAAAAAGCAATTAAATCTTTGTTTGATCTCTATGACCAATACGGGCTTGAGGAAAAGCAGATTTTCCAATTATTCCTGAAGAAGGTCACAGGAGAAATCAATTATGAGATTCTGGCAAGCGGCATTGTAGCTTATAGAAGAGTAAGGTCAGGATTTCTTGAGCCATACCCATACGTTGGAAAAGTGTTGCTTGAGCTTAAAGGAAAGGGCATCAAGATTGCCATTGTATCGGATGCTCCTCGTTTGAAAGCTTGGATAAGGCTTGTTTCCATGAAAATAAATCATTTGTTTGATGTTGTTGTGACTTTTGAAGACACAAAGGAGATGAAGCCAAGCGCAAAGCCCTTTGAAGTTGTATTCAATAAGCTGAATGTAAAGCCGCACGAGTGCCTCATGGTTGGCGACAGGCCTGAAAGGGACATAAAAGGCGCAAAAGAGATTGGCATGCTCACATGCTTTGCCAGATACGGAAATCCGAAAGCCGATGCTTCCGGAGCAGACCACGAGATAAACAACATAAAAGAATTGCTGGAGATTATAGAGTGATTCTATTTTTGAGTAGTATCTCTGCAAACATTTAAATATGAAAATTGAATTCTTTGACTAAAAAGTATCTCACTGGGGTTAAAAATGATTGATTTAGGCTTTAGAGAAGCAAGCTTCGGCGGTGTGCCTGAAACAATTGTCACACGGGAAGCATGGCCAGATAGTAGAATTCTTGAAGTCCTTAGGCGTGAAAGAGGAATTGTAGGCCTTGGTTTTGGTTCTCAATCTCCTGGGCAAACTACACAGCTGAGAAATCTTGGATTGGAAAACTTAATTGTATGCCAAAGAAAAAGTTATCATAAACCTGGTGGTGATGAAACCAACTGGGAAAAGGCATTGAGGTATGGGTGGAAACCCGGGGTAAATTTATTTTCAGAAATTGAAGAAGCTATGCCAAGAGGCACAATGCACCTGTACTTAATTTCAGACGGAGGCCAAGTAACTAGATGGCCCACTGTAAAAAATTATCTTAAACATAGGGATGCTCTGAATTTTTCACATGGATTTAGTTATGTATTTAAAGATATAACTGGAGTTATTCCACCTAAATATGTAGATCTCGGTTTGGTTGCTCCTAAAGCCACTGGAAGCAGTGTCGAAAGGGGAGGCATGAATGCGAGCTACGAAGTCCCCCAGGATTACACTGGAAGGGGGATTGAACGAATCTTAGCTTTGGGAATGGGAATAGGATCTGGAATTATGCTTCAAACAACTTTTCCAAATGAGACATATAGTGACCTCTTTGGAGAAAGATTTTTCTTATTGGGCGGAGTAAGAGCTATAGCTGAAGTTTCAGATGAAAGAGAATTGCGCCGTGGGAAAAACAAATTTGAAGCATTTATCAATTCTTCTGAGCAGATTACACAGGTTATATTGCCATTGATTGGGGAAAAAGGTTTTGATGAAATTTACGCAAGAGCACAAGCTGCGGGACAATTAGGAACTGTTAGGCAATATGAAACTGCAGTAAGAGAAGCCGCCCAACCATTTATGGAAGAGTTGTACAATTCCGTAAAGAGTGGAAATGAAGCGCGAAAAGCAGTTGCAATTAATACCCGACCAGATTACGAGAACGAGCTAAAGTCCAGACTAAGACAGATAGATTCTGAAGAGATGTGGGAAGCTGGGAAATTTGTTAGGAATACTGTTCCTGATAGAACTTATGGAGGTACCATAACTAATTGGCAAGCAGTTGGAATGATAATAGGAACTATAAAAGCCCAATACCAATTCCTCATAGACCACGGCCATAAAACTAGCGAAGCAATCAATGAAACTGTTGAGGAGATGGTACGAAGCTTAAATCCTTTCTACTCGGAAAAGGGTATAGCTTATTTGCTCGGCAAATGCAGCACAACTGCCCAGGTTGGTGCAGATGAGTGGAGCCCTAAATTCATGGAAGTTCTAAGGCAAGCTGTAAAGGAGCTTAGAGACAGCTATGGCAATGATGTTCCTCTAAGGATTGGGCAGAAGCTGGGCACAAAACCAAATATGGAACAAGTCTATCTAGACAACATGAAATATAGGCCATCAACTAGAGCAGCCTAAAACAATTTTTTCTTTTTATGGACAGCATTGACAATATCACGGATGAGCTTGCAGCTGCTTTGCACGAAGCTATTCTCAGGCACAGAGTTAATTTCGTAAGTGGAAATATTCCAGAACACCCTGCTTCAAGATACCTAAATGTCAATACATTATTGTATGGAAGCGCGCTATTAAGCCATGATGATGGGAAAAAACACCGTGACAAAAAAAGAAGAGTAAATTTTTGTAATTATGAGGCAGCAAGAATATTTGGTTTGCCAATAGAGCAAATTATTGGAATGCCTTCAGAGGAACTTGCACCGAATGTTGGTAATATAAGGGAAGATAGAGCAAAAGCTCTGGAAAAATTATTACGAACATTGCAGCCGATAATATTGCGAGATGAAAGGAGATGGCAATGGCAGCCAGATGGATCCCAAAATCAAATATTAATTGATGCTTTTTTGTTTCCTTATCAGTACAAGGGCACCAATTCTCATGCTGCGTCAATAAGGTTAAAAGGATATTATCAACCCTAAAGTAGCAATTTACGAGTAAATAACCCAAATCTTTATATATTACTTGATATATTATTAGGTCATAGGCTTAAAATCCTAGAAAATTATACAATCTGCGAACGAAGTGAGCACTCGGGACTTCATGTCCCGCAAGGCGTTAACTGACTTTGCGGTTAGAGGTGAATTTGATGACAAAAGGAAGATGTATGAAGTGCAGGAAAGAAGTCGAAATCAAGGATGCAAAAGAAGTCACGATGAAAAATGGCATGAGAGCTATGAAAGGAGTTTGTGGCACTTGTGGCACAAAAGTTTTTAGAATTCTTGGAAAGGCTAAGTAAGCCTTTTTTATTTTATTTATATATTTTATATACGTAAGTTATAAATATAAAATAAACACGTCCTCTGCCGGGGGTGCGTACCTGACCTATTTGTGGTTAAAGGAAAGTCAAAATCGATTAAAGCTAACGTTCCAAATGCGAGAATCGCAAGCAACTTGCACAAACGTTAACTAAACGTCATCCGACAATTCAAACCATCTTGCGTACCAAGGCTTGAACTAAAACTTTAACCGACAGCTTAGGCTGGTTGGGCAACAGCGAAGCCCCTTCCTTTCTGGAATGATTTATATAATACTCAAATTAATCCTAATCCTATTAGAATGGTAAATACCCAGTTTTTCATCAATTACCTTGAACAGTTCTCATATTTAGGTATTTTTATTTCAATTGCATTAAGCGGTTATATAATACCAGTACCTGAAGAGATATTGCTTTTGCTCATAGGTTATATCTCAGGTGTTGGGTTGAACAATGTATACATAGCTTTGCTTGCCTCAATAATCGGTGTTTTACTCGGTGATAACATTTTATTTTGGTTGAGCAGATACAGAGGAAGCAAGTTGATAGACAAATTAAAGCGCAAAATCAGAAAAAATGAAGTCATGAAATACAAGAACTTAATGAAGCAGCACATTGGCAAAACAATATTTATTCTCAGGTTTATCGTCGGCTTAAGGTTTTTTGGGCCTTTTTTGGCAGGCTCTCTGAAAGTCAGATGGAAAACTTTTCAACTATATAATTTTCTGGCTGTTTTGATTTACGTGCCAATAATGGTGTTTCTCGGCTTTCATTTCCACAAACAATTGGCTTTGCTGATTACAGAATTCGAGATTATCAGGCATTTGGTATTCTTAACATTCTTAACATTTTTAGGATTCTTGATAAGCACCTTTATCCGTAAAAAATTCTTGATAAAGGAAAAAATCAATTAAATTTTTTCCTGAGCTTTGGAAGGTAGATATAAGCAAAAACCCCTATCACAATCAGGACTATCCAGAAGAAAAATTCACTTATTATTTTCAAGGCTAGGAAAACTATGTTTAAAATTAAAAAAATTATAACGACAATTATTAAAATCCTAAGAAGTTGTTTTTCTTTCATGCAATCAATGCTTTATTATTCTTTTTTTTAGCCGCATGAATATAATTCCATTTCTTTTTTCTATTTGTTTATGGATAAATACATTTCCATCTATTGTAATGTAGTCTAATTTTTCATCATCAGAGAAAGTCTGCAATATGTCCACCCCCACGTATAGATTTTGGAGTGAAATTGCTATAAAAATCTTTTGATCTTTCATACAGAAATTCGTATACTGGGGTATTATTTATATCTTATAAAAGAAAGAAATTAAAAAAATCACCTCTTTGCCTTTGCATCCCTTTCCCTTATAAATTTTTCACGAGGTCTTCTGTAATGGCGCCAGAAATCGCTGATTCTCTGCTCGTCCTGCCTTCTGAGCTGCACCAAATCCTCTGAGAGATCCGGCATTGCCATTGTCATCGAGCTTGGCTTTTCCTTCCTGAATTTGGAATATCTTTCTTTCTTTGGATTTACTCTTTTTGCCTTGTTTTTGTTTTTTTTCTTGCCCATAATAAACTGTGAAAATAAACTTATATTTAAAATTATTGCGGATAATCCAAAAAAGGTGCTACTGATGCAATATATCTTTATAAAAAACTTTAAATATCTACAAATTTGGTATATGCAAATGCATAAAAGGAACATTAAAATTAATTTTCTTTTATTTTGTGCATCGGCGCTTACCATAATTTTAATTGGTGAAGTAATTCTTCGAATTTATTTCCATGCATCCGGGCAAGTGATTGGAGTTGATGAAGAAGAAAAATGCAAAAGGATGACATTTAGGGTGCTTTCCAACAAAAATCAAACTTATAGGTTTAATCCCGGAAACACTGACTATCTTGAATACTACAATTACACTGGAGTAAGGCCCAAAGCCAATGTTTCTTTCACTGTCAATGGGTATCTGCCAAATGGATCTATGTTTGTTGCATATACACAAAAGACAAACAACCAGCATATGCGCGGCTTCAAAGATTTTAACTATACAAAGTATCCCAATAAGATTCGCATTGCTGTTTTTGGGGATTCTTTCACATGGGGCGCAGACACCTATGCCAAATTTTCTTATCCGTCAACTTTGCAAGATTTGATTCCAAATTCTGAGGTGTTGAATTTTGGAGTTGAAGGTAGCGGAATAGATATAATGTATTTAAGATGGAAGTATGAAGCGCTGCAATTTAAGCCGGATGTAGTTATATTCTCAATTTATATAGACGATATAAGAAGGGCAAGTCCTTGCGTATATAAGCCTAAAATTCAAGTTGCTAACGACAAACTTTCTGTTGTCAACCTGCCGCCTCAAGAATTAAGAAATTTTTACGAAACCTACAAAGAGCCTAAATTTGAGAGTTATCTTGCAAAGGATTTGTTGTATGCATTGGATAATTTTGAGGGTGTCACCAAAAAACAGTATGACCATGGATTTAGAATTCTAAGCCCGATATTGGACGAAATAAAGTCAAGATCGAAAGATGACAATACATATTTCATGGTGTTAATAATAAGTGTAGGCAACAATTACAAGAATACTAAAGTTGAGTTGGATAGCATAAAAAAGATAAAAAAAATATTGGAGCAGAAGCAGATAGCCTACATTACTTCTGATGAAATATTTAATAAAGAAAAATATTTGGCCATTGATTACACCAATAAAACTGGGCACTTTTTTCCTGATGGATACGCATATATCGCACAAGGCATTAAAAATCAACTAGAAAAAGATAGAATCGTTGAAAAATCTCCAGATTATAATTTTCGATGGCTTACTGATGAATCACCCCCTTCGCATTTGCTGCGGCAGAACAAGAACAATTCCTCGGATGAACGTATATCATTTGTTTTTGATGTTTCTCCATAAAATTTAAAAATCAAGCTCTATTAGCAAGAGGGGATGGGGCAAGTAAGAAGCATAGATGAACATTTCTTTGATAGTGAAGGGAAAAACCCTGAGGAACTCAAAAAAATGTATTATGTGTTGGGAGCCTTTTATGTGGGATACGAATCTTGTGGGGAATCTGGCATTGAATTTACCTCGAGAAGCCGCAGTCTTGTTGATGTTATAAAAAAACTACTAAATATCCATAATCACATAAAGTCTTCAACTCAAAAAGGTATTACTTATCATTCTTTGAGGTCAAAAAGTGCCGGTAAATTGCGCTTAAGACTGGAAGAGCTTGGGCTTGATGCCGATAAAAAATCTAGGACGTTTCCTAATGATATCCCGCGCAGATATATGTCACATTTTTTACGAGGAATAATTGAAAACTTAGCATTTTTTTATGATGAAAATCGCAAACTCCAGCTTTCTTCTAACAGGGGGTTTTTAGATAATATGAATAGGGTTCTAGCAGCACGAGCAGGAGTAAAAAGAGGCAGCCCAAAATATAACCAGATAAAATATTTCCATTCTGATGCAGCCAGAATATATTCATTTATTTATTCAGATTGGAAGTTTGTCAGTAAAAACGGAATTTATGTCCAACAGAACCGGGACATGCTGGCTGAATTGTCAATACTAAAGCCAAATTCATGGATAGAGGCTGGAAGTAAAGGTTCTGCAGAAAGGATAAGACGGGCAATTAAATTGCTCGAGCAGGGACATAAAATAGGTGAGGTCAGAAAAGAGGTTGGATATCAAGCTGCTTCCGGTCTGCAACAGGCATTCAAGAAAAAAACCGGTAAATCTATCATTAAATATCTACAATCTCAAGGAATAGATTATAAAAAAAGTCTTCGGCCACAAGTAATTGCAGCAAAAAAAAGGGTCGAGAGAGCAAAAGATTTTCTCATGCAGGGAAATTCCGTTTCAGAAGCTGCTGAACTTGCAGGTTACTCTTACCCTACTGGCCTAGCCACCGCATTTAAAAGAGAATATGCAAAGTCACCTAGCGAATTCGTGAGGCAGCAGCAACAAGAAATAACACAGCCACGATATACCAGTATTCCATCTTTTAGGGTTAGAGAATTCGGGCATGGTAACCCAACTGGAAGAAGAGAATATTAAAATGCTGAGGACTTGCTCCACTGCTCTAATAGAATGCGTGAATTATCACTTATATAAGGTATACGAGTGAGTTTAAAAATATTTCTATTGTGTCACATTTCAAAGAAAACAGCAAACTTTATATATTTGTGACGTAATCTATACTTATGGTCAACCTGAGAGTAAAAGAAGCCAGCGGAAAGAAGTATTATTATCTCGAGCATACAATTAGAAAAGGCAATAGTTTCACGAATAAACGAAAGTATCTTGGTTCTGAACTGCCAAAAGACATTGAGTTGCTCAAAGAGAGGTTTATGTATGAACTGTTTTTAGAACGATATAATAAAATTCTTGGGACAATTAGGAAGAAGTTTAGTTTGGATTTTTCCAAGTATCCGCCAACCGCTAAGGAACAGTATATCGAATCGTTTATGATTAAGTTTACTTACAACACCAACAGAATAGAAGGCAGTACTTTATCCTTGAAGGAAACAGCGGACTTGCTGCAGCAGCATATAACACCAAGAAACAAGCCATTGCAGGACGTAAAGGAAGCAGAAGCCCACAAGAAAGTGTTTTATGAGATGCTTAATCATAAAAAGGACTTGACGCTTACTGCAGTTCTTCACTGGCACAAGTTGCTTTTACAAGACACAGTGCCAGATATTTCAGGAATAATAAGACAGCACCAAGCAGCAATTGCAAGAAGCAAAGTAGAATTGCCTTTTCCAGCAGAGCTTGACACCCTATTGCACGAGTTTTTTATTTGGTATAATAAAAACAAAAGCAAACTGAATCCAGTAATTTTGGCTGCGTTAGTTCATTTAAAGTTCGTAACAATTCACCCTTTTAGCGACGGCAACGGAAGAATCTCAAGGATTATGATGAATTTTGTGTTGCACAAGCACAATTACCCTATGCTGAACATTGAATACACAAATAGGAATTCTTACTACAATGCTTTGGAAAGAAGCCAGACTAAGAATAAAGAATATATTTTTGTTCAGTATTTGGTAAAAAGGTATTTGAAAATAAACAAGAGATATGTATAATTTGGATTTTCCTGATAAAAATAAATAAAATGCGGAGGACACGCCTCGCCACTCTAATGTAATGCGTATGTATTATACGCTATTCTGTCTTACAAAGATTTAAATAAATATATTAATGTTTCTATTAATGGTGAGGTTTGATTAAAAATGCCTAAGCTACAACAGATGACTTCTAACAATAATCAGTTCTTCCTAACACTGCCTAAACAGATAGTAATGGCTAAAGGATGGCTTAAAGGTGATCAGATTAAAGTAGAGCTGGACACCAAAGGAAACCTTGTTCTAAAGAAGACTGTGTAGTTTATGTCACATTTTATTAAAAATGGCAAACAACAACATACCACAACTAAACTCAATTGAGTTGACTGAAGAATTTTTGAAACTCTTTAAGTTGATAGAAGACACAAGTGAAAACGTTTTTGTAACTGGTAGAGCTGGCACAGGTAAATCAACATTCCTAAGCTATTTTAGAAGCAAAACAAGGAAGAAAACTGTTACACTAGCTCCTACAGGACTGGCAGCAGTAAATGTAGAAGGTCAGACTATACATTCATTCTTTCGTTTCCCACCAAGAATGTTAGACCCTAAAGATGTCAAGAAGATGTATAATCCTGTTTATCGCAATCTTGATACTATCTTGATTGATGAAATCCCAATGGTTAGGGCTGATTTATTTGATGCAATTGATATTTTTATGAGAAAAAATGGAAAAGACTATACAAAACCTTTTGGTGGTGCTCAAATTGTTTTATTTGGCGACTTATTTCAACTTCCTCCTGTCGTAGAAAAAGAGGCACTGCCTATTTTAAGAATGAGATATGCATCTCGTTATTTCTTTAGCTCCAAAGTTTTCCAGCAGATGAATTTAAAAGTTGTGGAGTTGCCAAAAGTGTTTAGGCAACATGACTCAAAATTCATAGGCGCACTAGACAGAATAAGAAAAGGTAACATAGTATCAGATGATTTAGAAATCTTTAATCAAAGAGTTATCAAAGATTATAAACCTGACGACAGCAAGTTCTGGATTACATTAACACCAACAAACAAAATTGCAAATTTAAAAAACCAAGAAAAGCTTAACGAGCTTGCTGGTGAGCCAATAACTTATATTGCTAAACTAACAGGAGATTTTAAGGCAAATCCTAAAAATCTTCCAGTTGATTTAGAATTAAGACTAAAAGTAGGTGCAAGAGTTATATTTGTTAAAAATGATACTGCTGGGGAGTTTGTTAATGGAACATTAGGCATAGTATCTGATTTAGGAAGTGATTGGGTAAAAGTCAAAATTAAGGAAGATGATGAGCCAGTTACAGTTAAAGCAATGACTTGGGAAAAGATAAGATACGATTATGATAGAGAAAATGATACAATTATTGATGAGATAACAGGCAAATTAACTCAGATACCATTGCGCTTGGCTTGGGCTTTGACTATTCACAAGAGTCAAGGATTGACTTTTGACAATGTATTCTTAGATTTTTCTTCTGCGCCTTGGGAACACGGGCATACTTATGTTGCTTTAAGCAGATGTCGTGCAATAGAAGGCACGGTTTTAAACAACAAACTATATCCTAATGATGTAGTTGTAGACTCTAAAGTTACTGATTTTATCCAATCAAATGGAAACAAAGATGTCTGGAAAAATTTGAGAAAAGACGGACAGTCATCTTTGCATATTTTTGATAGAAATGATGGCAAGAAAGAATAGTCTAGATATGATAGCTTCTAAATAATTTTTGAGCACCATCTCCTTTGAAAGCTAATACACTATCGTTGGATACTAAAGCTTGTAATGATGCTGTGCTAAAGGTTCTTTTGAGTAAATCAATTTTAAAATTTTATCAACAGCTTTTTCGTGAGACCTTTTAACGGACATTAATTCTTGCACCCTACACTTAGGCAATTCTAATAAAATTATTTATTTGATATTTTTAACTTCTCGCCTTAATCCAGAAATAAAGATAAACAAGAAATCCTGCTATTAAAATAAAATTTATTATATGAAAAGTAATTGGCAGTCTTCGCAATATTTTTTGTTTTGTCTCTTTTTTCATTATGCTGACTTGGCTTTTATCCTCTTCATCCTGAATATATTTTCTCTTTCCATTTCCTCAAGTCTTAATTGTATGAAGGATTTCTGCTTGTCCAGTGAGGGTATTACAATGAATTCCAAGGCATTGACTCTTCTTTTTGTTTTTTCTATTTCGTTCAATAATTTCCTCATTGATGTTTCAATTTCTGCTGCCAATATTATTTTTTCAACAACACTTTCGTATGAAGACGCAGCTTCGTCAACAGCTGAAGAGCTGTAAACCCCGTAGCCTCTTTCCATGAATCCTTTTTTTATTTCAGAAGACTCTATTTTTGGGACTTTGATCCCCATTATGTTCTTGGTTGTCAGTTTGACTTCAGGCATGTCCTTGATTGCCATTGCTATTGACTTGATTTTTAGGTCTCCTTCCAGAGTTCTGGCAATGTTTATTTTTTCCAATGCGATTTTATACTCTTCAACTAATTCCTGCCTCAGGGTTTTTGCGCTCTTCAAAATCTCAAAGAACTCAAGAATAAGGCCGTCTCTTTTCTTTTTCAGCAAATTATAACCGCTTTTAGCTAACTTAATCTGTTTTTTTAATTTAAGCAGTTCGCTTCTTGTTGGTTTAACGTCTTGTGGCATTTTAAAAATTGTATTTAATTAATTTAAGCTTAAATTTCAATCCGTTCGCTATGCTCATTTACTAAAAAATTTCGGCGAGTGTAATTATTGCGGCAAATGGCAGCTGAATAAAAATTTATTTCTCAAACACAAATTAAGATTTTATTGTGCTGGCTTGTAGTATTTTTTCTTTAATTCCGGGCTTATCCTTGTCAATTCGTTTTCTGGAATTGTTCCAAACAACTTCCAACCCAAGTCAAGAGTCTCTGAAATGCCCCTATCCTCATCTCGCCTCTGCCTTACAAACTTGTCTTCGAATTCTGCTGCAAATTTAAGCAGTCGCTTGTCCCTTTCGCTCAATGCCTCTTCTCCAACTATTGCAACTAGGCCTCTTAAGTCACGGCCTTCTGCATAGGCTGCATACAATTGGTCAGATACTTGCTTGTGGTCTTCCCTTGTCCTTTCCTTTCCTATTCCTAAATTCATCAATCTTGAAAGCGAAGGCAAAACATCAATGCTTGGATAAATCCCTTTCCTGTGCAACTCTCTTGCAAGAACAATCTGACCTTCCGTGATATAGCCCGTTAAATCTGGAATCGGGTGAGTAATGTCGTCACCGACCATTGTTAATATTGGTATTTGCGTGACAGAACCTTTCTTTCCCTTGATAACGCCAGCCCTCTCATAAATTGTCGCTAAGTCAGTATACATGTAACCCGGATAGCCTCTTCTGCCCGGAATTTCTTCCCGTGCTGCACCAATTTCTCTCAATGATTCACAATAATTTGTCATATCAGTCAAGATGACAAGGACGTGAGCATCATGCTCATAAGCAAAATATTCTGCTGCTGTCAAAGCCATTCTTGGAGTAACAAGACGCTCAACTGCCGGGTCATTTGCAAGGTTAAGGAAAACCACAGACCTCTCAAGAGCTCCTGTCTGCCTGAAATCATTTATAAAATATTGGGCTTCCTCGTTTGTGATGCCCATTGCCGCAAAAACAACGACAAAGTTTTCCTGCTTGCCTACAACTTTTGCTTGTCTTGCTATTTGCAGGGCAATCTCATTGTGAGGCAACCCTGAACCGGAAAACAATGGCAGTTTTTGCCCACGAACAAGGGTGTTCATTGCATCAACTGTTGACAAGCCTGTTTGTATAAAGTCATGAGGAGATGCCCTTGAAAATGGATTTATCGCAGATCCTATTATGTCAAGCCTTTTTTCCGGAATAATTTCTGGACCATCATCAATTGGCTTGCCGGAGCCGCTTAAAACACGGCCAAGCATGTCCTTTGCAACATTCAATTTTAATGTATCTCCTAAAAATTTAACTCTGGAGTCGACATCTATGCCGGCAGTGCCTTCAAAAACCTGAACAACGACAATATCATCGCTAGTATCTAGGACCTGCCCATTTTTGATTTCACCGTTAGAAAGCTGAATTTTCGCAATATCACCATACCCAATCGGATCTGTTTTCTCCACAAAAATCAAAGGTCCGGCAATCTTAGTTATTGTTTTGTATTCCTTCATTTTGGTTTAAATTAATCCTGCAATTTGTAAAAAGTTATTGATTATAGTTTTACTATTAGCTTGATATTCAGATTTTAAAGCTTGATAATCTCTCCTTAATGAGTTTGAATCAATTAATTTTAGGTCCCGGTCTTTTTCAATCCATTCATTCAATAATGGTTCTGTCAATTCTAAATGACCTTGAAATCCATAAGCAGTTTTTCCAATTTTGACTACTTGATTTGTGCAATATTTTCCTGTCGCTAATAATTTCATATTTGAATTCAATTTAACTGTATCCCCATGCAAGTGGAATATTTTCATTGGTGATTTAATTCCAGTAAATATTGGGTCTTTCTTTCCTTCATTTGTTAATTCAATTTCAAAATTTTTATTTTTTGAATCTCTGAATCCTATTTCCTTAATCTCATTCCTGTGAACTTCTCCGCCAGCAGATTTGACTAAAGTTTGAAGACCCAAACAAATTCCAAAATATGGAATTCCATCGCTTAAAATTTGTTTTATTTGTTTCAATTCATTATTCATTCTTGTTGTTTTGTCATTGGCGCTAGATGGTCCGCCAAAAATAAAAACCGCAGAATATTTTATGGGATTGGAAAAAGCTTGTCCTTGGCTAATATCAATAACATTATAATATAAATCATTTTCATCTAATATTTCTCCAATTAACCCAGGACCCTCATGTGAAATATTTTTTAGAATCAAAACTTTTTCTTTGGCCATTTTTTAATTTTTTATAATTTGTTTGCATTCTCCTCCTGTATATTTTTTAGGTGAATCGGGATAACGAGAAGATATATACGCAGGATTTATTTTAGCACATAATTCTATAATCTTAATTTGGGCATTATTTAATTTAGCCAATCTGGTTAAATCATGAATTTTTGAAAAATTATTTGTTTTTTTAATTAATAATGCTTTGAGTGCTTTCTCAACAGATTGCTGGCACCAAAAAGCTGCCGACTTGTATTTTTTACCTTCAAAATTAAATTTTGCAGTGCCACAATCTTCTCTTGCTTGCCCCATCCATTTCTTAACTTCTTCTTGCATTTTCAAACTTTCAATTCTTTTTCCATGCTATTGTTCAAATCATTAAGCAATTTTTCATAATCCTTGATGAATTTGACTTCGCTTAGTCTATCTTTTGATTTTGTCGTTATTATCTGCTGTAATCGCATGCCTGAGTCCAGGGCAGAATTTGCAAGCTTTGAAAAATGAAGTATTGATTTCATCATTAGATATGTTTTCCTGAGCTCTGAAAATGTATCAATTTCATGGAATGCATTTTGCTGCAATATAACCTCCCTAATGAGTCTTGAAGTAAGCAAAGTAAGCTGCTGCTTTTCAGGCAAAGCGTCTGAGCCAACTAATTGCACAATTTCCAGTAATTTTTCTTCTTCTTGCAATGTGCTCATCATCTCACCAACTAATAAAGCCCAATCTGGCGCAACGTTCTTTGCGAACCAAGGCTCAAGAGTTCCAAGATATAACGAATAAGAAGTAAGCCAGTTAATTGATGGGAAGTGTCTTCTTTGCGCTAATTTTGCATCCAATGCCCAGAAAACTTTTGTAACCCTTAAAGTGCTTTGTGTTACAGGCTCTGAAAAATCTCCCCCGGGAGGAGATACTGCGCCAATAACTGATATACTGCCTTCTTTCTTTGTTCCCAATGGGATTACCCTTCCAGCCCTTTCGTAAAATTGCGCCAATCTTGTTGAAAGATAAGCAGGGTAACCTTCTTCACCTGGCATCTCTTCCAGTCTGGAAGAAATTTCCCTCATTGCTTCTGCCCATCTTGATGTTGAGTCAGCCATTAAGGCAACTGAATAACCCATATCCCTATAATATTCTGCAATTGTGATGCCTGTATAAATGCTGGCTTCTCTTGCCGCAACCGGCATGTTTGAAGTGTTTGCAATCAGCACAGTCCTGTTCATTAATGGCCTGTTTGTTCTTGGATCTGTTAATGCTGGAAACTCTGTAAGAACTTCTGTCATTTCATTTCCCCTTTCCCCGCAGCCAACATAAACAATTATATCAGCATCAGACCATTTTGCTAACTGCTGCTGTGAAACAGTTTTTCCAGCTCCAAACGGCCCAGGGATTGCAGCAACTCCCCCTTTTGCTAAAGGAAACAATGCGTCAAAAATTCTCTGGCCCGTTATCAATGGAGATTCCGGCTTTAATTTTGAGGAAACTGGTCTTGCGACTCTCACAGGCCAATTGTGCTTCAGCCTTAATTCAAACCCATTGTCCAATTTTCCGACAACATCATTGACTGTGAATTTTCCTGACTTTATTTCTGTTATTTTTCCTTTTTGGTTTGGTGGAATCAAGATTTTATGCATAATTCCGGGATTTTCCTCGACTTCTCCAATTGCGCTTCCGCTTGAAACTGACTCTCCATTTTTGACAGTTGTCTTGAAGTCCCATTTCTTATCTTGATCCAGACCAGGCGCATCCACTCCCCGCTTTATGAAATCTCCCATTTGCTTGATAAGAACCGGCAATGGTCTTTGTATTCCGTCGTAAATTGAGCCAAGCATTCCTGGGCCAAGCTCGACTTTTAGTGGTTCGCCTGTATTTACAACTGGCTCGCCCGGCTTGATGCCCGAAGTGTCCTCATAAACCTGTATTATTGTTTTATCTCCTTCAATCTGTATGACTTCTCCCATTAATTTCTCATTTCCAACCCTGCAGACATCATACATCCTCGGCTTTATGCCTTTGGCTACAACAACAGGACCTGCAATCCTGTATAAAACTCCTTTGTCAGTCATTTCCACAAATCAACTCCAACTGATTTTTTTATTAATCTTCTCAAGCTGTCCTGCTCAACTTTTGTTGAAACAGGAATGAAAACTGGTTCAACAGATGATTCTATATCAATTTTTTGATGAATATCCAAAGAGTCCATTATTTCTTCATCAACAACCACAATTCCAAATTCCTTTTTATTCTTCAAATTTTTTAGTTCGTTGTAAGGGTTTGTCCCTAGTTCTATTGTATCCCTTATGCCAGCCAGTTGGAACCCTAAAATAAATTCGCTTTGACCAAAAGCCGCTATCCTCACCATTTTATTTTAATTATTTTCATTTTTATTCAAATATCAACTGGCTTTCTATAAAATCATTCTTCATGTCCAATTGCTTTCCTTTTATCAGAATTTTCAAATTTCTTACTTCAATGTCTTTTGCAAACATGAAACCAAGTATCACATCAATTGACAGCGGATGCTGGTGCATGAATAAAATTGACTGCTTAAGCAGGTATTTGTAAAGCTCGGTTTCAAGAGTTATCAATGAACTGCTTTTCTTGAACTCTTCAATGCCTTTAGATACCAATTCCCAGTATTCTGTTTTCTCAAGCGCCTTTGAAAGCTGCTCCAGGTCCTCGACATCAACCAATGCAAGCATCTTTGCATCCTTTGCCTTGTCGCCTGTGGGAATTATAAAATTCTTTACCAGTTCCCTGCTGAATTTCGCTCTTTTTAGCCTTAAAAGCGTCAATGTGTTTAATATTTCAACCTCCTTCAGCAAAAAATTCCTGAAAAGATTGCCTTCTTTTGGCAAAACATTTGAAAATTTTATCAAACGCGTATAGTAATATTGATCCAATGCACTCTCAATGATTGAAAGGTTTTTCTTCTCATTAAATTCCTTTATCACATTCTTGAACGAGGAAAAGTCAATCACTTTACTGTCTTTAATTATCTCTTCAGCAGAATCTTTTTTTAAAAGTGAAAGCAAGAAATCATAGCTTAAAGTTCCAGCTCCGGTTATAGATTTCATAATAGATTTCTCATCTGAGTTCGTGAATTTTCCCCTCAATATGGTTTTCAAATCCTCTATGTCCTTCCTTTTTGCATATTCCCTGATTAGTAGACCAATCTCATAGGAAGAAATCCTCATTAATTTCTTGAAGGATTCCGCAAGGTTTCTGTTCAATGCAAGTTCAATCAAATCAGCGCCCGAGTATTGGCTGGCTAATTCATTTATCTCTTTTTTATAGTTTGATTCCTGCATGAACCTTGCAATCTCGCTGAAGCCCATCTTAAGCATTTTGTGGTAATCTTCTTTCCTGAAAAGCAAAGACCTCATGACAACGGTCCTTACGTAAGTATAGGGATACGGCTTGAGGCTTATTTTTTTAGTTTCTTGTTTTAATTTAAGCATTTTCAACCAAACAATATCTTGTTTATACTCTGCATCTCTGCTTCCTTTATATTTTCAAGCAGCGTCTCAAAGCTGTAATCAACCCTTATTGTCTTTTCTTTGTTTTCAGCAAGTACACCGCCTATAATGTTTATGGGCTCTGGATTAATACCTTTAAGGAATCTTGCATCTTTCTTGTTGCAGTACACATATTCAATATCCAATTCTTTTTTCGTCTTTTCAAGCAACGCTTTAATCAAATATTCTCTTTTTTTTTCGTCCAAATTTTCCAGTTTTCTTTTTATCTCAGTAAAAACGCCGTCAATGACATGCTTTTTTGCCTCGAGAACCATTTTCTTGCTCTCCAGTTCTGCAGATGCCAAAGCCTGCTTTTTCATTACGTCAATAATTTTTTTTGTCTCTGCCTCGCTTTTTACTTTCATCTCTTCAATCTTTTTCTCTGTTTCTCGGGTTAATTTATTAGCCTCTCTTCTAGCTTCTGCTATAGCAGCAGTCTCCTGCTCCTTAGCCTGCCTAAGTATTTCTTCCTTTACCGATTCCAGTCCCATTTTATGGATTTATTTTGCTAAGTTTAATATCAAAATTGCAACTACCAATCCAAAGATGACTATGGTCTCTGGAATTACTGTAAGCACAAGGCCCTTTCCGAACAACTCTTCTTTTTCAGCCATTGCGCCCACTGCTGCTGTACCTATATCTTTTTCTGCAATAGCTGCTGCAATTGCGCTTAAGCCAATCGCCAAGCCAGACGCCATTGCTATCAACCCAGTCGATATGTCTGCCATTTTTTACCTCCGAATGTTTTATTTTGAATGAATTTATTAGATTACTCGTCTTTTGCCCCAAATGGCTGATATTTTTTAGCGCCGCCTTGGAAAAACTTTGAAAAAAACTCGACATAGTGAAGCCTTAATGAATGCAAAAAGCTGCCAAGCAAGCCAAGCATAATGTTGATTATATGACCAATAACTAAAATTAAAATTCCTATTAAAATGAAAATACCGCCTTGATGAAAAAATTCTTTTGCTGAGTCGTTAATTATTACAGCCAAAACAACAGATGACAAACCTATTGCCATGAGCCTTATGTAGGATAGGATATTTGTAAATATTTTTGGTATTTCTATTGGCGCTATTAAACCTTCCCCCTTAATTAACATCAAAATAGATGCACCTAAAAACGCTGCACCTACAAAAGGGGATATTGAAATTTTTTT
Organism: Candidatus Woesearchaeota archaeon; assembly: GCA_023259315.1. The sequence goes on from JAHFQL010000013.1 coordinate 17,903, forward strand.
AAGATAGGAAAGCACAATCATTGCAAAACCAATTTCCAATACAATCCAACTTGCTTTCGCATAAACCGCATGAATAAATCCGTGTGACTTTAGTTCATTAATAAATCCAATTATCAGGCCAATATTAACATGTACAACTCCAATTCCAACTGCTATAAACATTAAAGTAAACATATCATGCTCTCTGCTTATAATTGGACGTATAAATTCAAATCCAAAGAATTCCCCAAATAAAAATCCAAACAAAATTGAAACAAACGATGAAAGCATCAAGACGTTAAAAAAGTTTTTTGCTTTTGGCATTTTCTTCTTCAAGAGCCAAAATAAAATTAAGCTTGCCAGACCGTAGCCAACATCTCCGAGCATGATGCCGAAGAAAATAGGGAATGTCAAAAAGACAAAAAAAGTCGGGTCGATTTCGCTATAGGAAGGCATGCTGTATAAGCCAAGGAAAAACTCAAACGGCTTAATGGGTGTAGGATTCTTAAGCTTGACCGGCACTTTGTCTTTTTTCTTTGCAAGCTCAAAGTGTATGAATATTTTGCCGCTGCCTGCTTTGTTTATCCGGTCTATTGACTTTTGCAGGCTTTCATGCGGAATCCAGCCTTTGACCAGGAAACTGCTCGGGGTTGATGCAAATCTCAATGGTACCTCTGCTTTCTCTAGCGATATGCTCAAAAAATTTTCCGCCGATATAAGAAATGGTTTGTAATCCTGGCCCAATTTTTCAATCTTTTTCTTGATCTCTTCTTTATTATTAACCAAATTTAGATATTCTTTCACCAATTTCTTCAAATTGTTTGATGCCATTCCTTTCAAATTGCTTATGTTTAAAAAGTTTACAGGAAAGAAGCCGCTTTTTTGCAGTA
>JAHFQL010000098.1 GCA_023259315.1 Candidatus Woesearchaeota archaeon
ACAGCAATTTGAAAGATTTTCTTAATGTAAATAATATTTAAATCAACAACCAAAACTTATATAAATAGAATAATGTTCCTATACCTTACCTATGATTGATGAAGCTAATTAAATATTAGCTGAGTGAGGTAAGCAAATTCTATTTGTTTATCCTTGATATAATAACTAGTGGGAGGAAAGATTAAAATGGTTTTTGAAGCGCCAAAGGAATTGGTAGACAAGGTCTATGAAGCGATAGAAGTGGCCAAAGCAACCGGCAAGCTCAGAAAAGGAACTAATGAAGCAACAAAATCAATAGAGAAAGGCCAGGCAAAGTTTGTTGCTATCGCAAAAGATGTTAATCCGCCAGAGATAACCATGCACATTCCGTTGCTAGCAGAAGAGAAGGGAATACCCTGCGTGCAGGTTCCGAGCAAGGAAGAGCTTGGGGCAGCTGCAGGCGTTGATGTCCCAACTGGATGCGTAGCCATAGTGCAAGAGGGAGAGGCAAAGCAGCTGATAAAGCATATAAGCGAAAGCATGAAGAAGTGACGCAATGGCAAAGGAAGACCCCACAAAGGATTTGAAGGAAGAATTCCGAGGTCAGGTAAAGAGAAAAGTTCCCAGGCAGCAGCAGGAAGAGCAGGTCAAAGGCTCTGTCCAGTTTATGATTGCAACCCCGGCAAAGGTTGAAGAAATAATCGGCAGGACAGGAGCCAGGGGGGAGGCCATACAAGTCAGGTGCAGAGTAATGGATGGCAGGGACAAAAACAAGATTTTGAGGAGAAACGTCAAAGGACCAATACAGATTGGAGATATTTTGATGCTCAGAGAGACAGAATTCGAAGCAGGCCAATTGACAAAAGGCGGCAGAGGAACTGGATAAAAATTTGAATTTAATAACTGAAGTTTAGTTAATAATTCATAATTAAAAATATTAATTAAAAATGGCAAAGTGCACTTTTTGCGGAAACAATATTGAAAGGGGAACTGGAAAAATTTATGTGCAGAAGGATGCAAAAGTATTATATTTCTGCTCAATGAAATGCGAGAAAAATCACATAAAGCTTGGACGCAAGTTTCTGGAGACAAGATGGAGCAAGAAATTCAAGCGTGAAAAGCAAGAGGTAATCGAATGATTGAAAGAAGCCTTGTGATAGTCAAGCCTGACGGCGTGGAAAGGGGCATTGTTGGCGAGATTATCAAGAGATTTGAGAACACAGGGATGAAAATTGTTGGAATGAAGATGGTATGGATTGATAGGAAGTTTGCTGAAAAGCATTATAAGGCACACAAGTCAAAGCCTTTTTTCAATGAATTGGTGGATTTCATAACAGAAGGACCTGTTGTGGCCTTTGTTATAGAAGGAGTGCATGCGGTCGAGAATGTGAGAAGGCTGGTTGGCGCTACATCACCCCACGAGGCTGCTCCAGGCACTATTCGCGGAGATTTTGCGCATTTGAGCATGGCTTATGCTTCCAAAAAAGGGCTTGGCGGAAAGAATATTATTCATGCCTCTGGAACAAAAAACGAGGCTGATGAAGAAATCAACCTTTGGTTCAAGAAAGAGGAACTGCATTCTTACACTACAGTTCATGAAAAGCATGTTTTCTGATTTTTAATAAATATTGTTAAATTAATATAAATCAAAATATGAAAATCATTTATTCTTAGCATGCAAAGAAAAGAATCAAACAAAGAGGTATAAGTGAACTAGAAATTGAATACATATTAAAACACCCCCCTTATGTCAAAAAATCATTTGAAGACACAAAGGAAGCATTTGGAGAAGTAAACAACAGGCTGGTAAAAGTCATGTTCATCAAAATAGAAAATTATATAAAGATAATAACCGTAATGTAAAAACATGAAATTTGAATATGATAAAGATGTGGGTGCTGCTTATGTCTATTTAGAGCACCCAATAAAAGACGGAGAGGTTAAAAAAACTATAGAGTTGAATGAAAATATAATCCTAGATTTTGATAGAAAAGGCAAGCTTCTGGGCATGGAAATTTTAAATGCAAGCAAAGTTATGAATAAAAAAGTGCTTGTTGAAGCGCAACATTCTTAGACAAAAATCAAACTTCTTGCACGACAGTACATTAGAAACAAATTCTCTGATTAAAAATTATCAATCACGTAATAGCCGATTGTTTATGTCAGTTTTTGATGGCTTTTGTGCAGTGGCAAACAAATATTCAAATGTAGATTTATTGCTCTCCGCAATTGTATCACTATCTATAAGGATGCAGTAATAAGGATTTTTCCAGACAAATATTCCTGTTTTTTTACCCCAAATCCAAGTTGTTGTTGTCATGACAACATTTTCAGGAATATATCTATGTTCTTCATTCTTCCCTACAAAGAAACTATCTTTTTTCCTTGCCAGTATCTTTCCTTTAATTTTAGATTCTTGAGCCCTTCTAACAAAAACAACGCTTTCCAGCCTGAAAAGTGTGCAGGATTCTTCTATGCCCCCCATGAAATAATAGGGCTTGTTGTCCCTTAAGATAGTCTTGAGTATTGTGTTGATACCTTCCCTTCCCCTGTATATCTCTACTCTTGTGTCCTCGATATACTGATTTTTCTTTGAAATAAGAATTGGCATTATATCTTTTAGCTGCTCCTCCTTTGATTGAAGGTCTTTTAGCAAATTGATAGGATCTGATGCAGAGAAATATTTGACATTGTTTTTGATTACATAAGAGGCATGTCCTTTCTCTATGAGCCTGTTTGTTATTTGGTACATATGCACTCTTCCAAGACCGGTTCTTTCTGCAATTTTTGTAACTGTTGACTCGTGCAGGTCAAGCAATGCAAGATATACTTTTATCTCCTGTTCTTCAAGCCCAAGCGCCTTGAGAGCACTATCAACCTTTTCCATGAAGTGTGATTATTTATCATATATTTAAATCTTTTTATTGTTGTCACAAAATTACAACAAAAATACTTATAGGGATTATTCGCTTATTGTTATCATTAAAAGGTAAATAATAAACAAACAAAGGTGAAAAAATGATAAACAAAAAAATTTTGAATGCAACAGGAGCAGGGTTGATAGGACTTACACTTTTAGGCGCTTGTGGAGGGCACAAGGAAAACGATTCTTCAAATTATGCCCCAGGAACAATTAAAGGAAGATCGCCACCAGCAACCATAAAGACAATAACTCTGCCGGAAATAACTCAAGATGATATCGGGTCTTATGTTATAGCACACTATAACAACAAGGAATTAAAAGATGGTAGCCTGGTCCATCCAGAAGATAACAAAGTAATAGTTTACTCAAGCAGGATGAACGCCATGGATGCTTTGTTTAAAATGCGAGAGCAACATCCTAGAGAAATATTCGACCTTATCCAAATTATAAGACAGAATTATGATAAGTCTAAAAGAGAAGGAGGATTAAACGGATTACACTGAGTAATTTGTACGATAACTATTAAACTTATGTTAGAAAAAAAGATAAAAAAAAGGCGATGAAAATGATACTAAATAAATCAGAAATTCAAGAAATTAGCAAAATATTATCCAGAGAATCTTTAAATTCGAAACAGAAGGAAAATTTTTATCAAACCCTGAAAAGCCTGCACAGAGATCTTGAAAACCAACAGAGTCTTGAAAACTTGTCTAGAGTTTTTTGGAATATTTAATAATGAGCAACCAAATCTAAACATTTAAAAATAATCCTGAAATTCTTTTAGTTATGGCAGAACGCATGGCCGAGGCAGTTGCAAGGATTACAAAAAATCCTAAATTCATAAGGAATATTTGCACCTCGGCACATATACATCACGGCAAAACCGCAATGACTGATAACTTAATTGCAGCTGCAGGGCTGATGGCAACAAAATATGCAGGCGACTTGGAAGAAGGCATGACCACATGGCAGCACAAGGATGAGCAGGAAAGATTGATGACAGTTGACGCTGCAAATGTCTCAATGATTCATGATTTTCAGGGAAATGAGTATTTGATTAATTTAATTGACACCCCTGGGCACGTTGATTTTGGAGGCAATGTTACGCGGGCAATGCGCGCAATTGATGGCACAATAGTTTTGATAGATGCAGTTGAAAGCATAATGCCGCAGACTGAAACTGTTGTAAAGCAGGCATTAAGGGAAAGGGTCAAGCCAGTTCTTTTCATCAATAAGGTTGACAGGTTAGTCAAAGAATTGCATCTTACACCTGAAAAAATACAGGAGAGATTTGTAAAAATCATAAATAGATTTAACAAATTGATTGAAGATATTGCAGAGTCCCAATACAAGCAGGCTTGGAAAGTCAGCATCATGGACGGCTCTGTTGCGTTCGGTTCGGCAAGAGAAAACTGGGCTTTGTCATTTGCATTCATGCAGAAAAAAAATATTTCATTTAAGGATATTCTTAGGATTTATGAAATGAGTGAAGAAGAAAGAAAGGAATGGGTGTGGAACAATGCGCCATTGCATGAAGTTATACTTGATATGGTAATCAAGCACCTGCCTGACCCTATAACTGCCCAGCAATACAGAATTCCCAAGATATGGAAAGGCGAATTGGAAGGCGAATTTGGAAAAGATTTGCTGGCATGCAACCCAAATGGAAAAATTGCATTTGTCATAACAAGGATTGTAGTTGACCCAAGGTCAGGCAAAGATATTTCTGCTGGAAGATTATTTTCAG
>JAHFQL010000099.1 GCA_023259315.1 Candidatus Woesearchaeota archaeon
TTGGAGTCTAAAGCGATATCAATTGACGGGATTCTTATACCTTCTTCTACAAAATAATCTTGGTTAAAGCCAAGAACTCCGGATATTTCTGAACCATGTAGCCTATGCATTATTTCTCTCTCTTGAGCAGATAGATAAGGTTTAACTAACAACTCTTTTTTATCTTTTAGCCTTACATAAACTAAACGGTCTCTTTGCTCAACTGAATTGGTTATACCTTCCAGATCTCTTGGCTTAGGCTCCCCTGCCATAGCTACAGCAACATTTTGTATATCTGAATTTTTATACCCTAAACCCGGAAATGCGCTAAAATTAACTACTGGATTTGCCATATTTATCCAAAAAATTTCTTACTTTTTAAATCTTTCTGTTTTTACTATTAGAAAGTAGTTACTGTTATTAGGATCAGTTTTATTTTAGTATTAAAGCAGATGAGCTTCACTAAGTCTAGAACCCATGCTTTCCTACAATCTTTTACCACTTTTTAAAGTTTCTGTAAACCAGCTTGAACCTTCCATAGAAACAACCAACATTTCAAGTGAACCAATTTTTTCTTTTATTATTAACTAATCCCATACGGGCGTCCTATTGTCACTACCTTATCCGCCACCGTTATCTTGGTTTGTTTTTTCCAGCATTATTCCAAAAAGACCCTTTTGTTTTTTATAGACATTATCACGCCTTATCTTCCTTTTAAGTATTCCTGGTTTCTCGCTCAAGACGGATATGAGTATCCTACGAGCATAATCCAAAGAATCAGCGTATCTCTGATAATAACCAGAGTTAAAACCTTCCCGATTCAGACGTTCAATTAAACCATGACCACTTCCTCCATTCCTTCTTGCTTTCCTGAATTGGCTGATTGCGTGTGAAACATCATCTTCCATGGTTGCTAATGTTGCTGCAATGTCTGAAGCCTTTACAATGGGATTTGATAATGCGGAGTCATCCTTTAATTGCCCGCGGGCGCGCTGTTCAATAGCTTTGTTGAAAGCATACCCCATCATTATATTTAAAAAATCCTGATACAGCGTTTTATCAAGGTTCACCAAAAATGGTGACTCAGAACGCAAAATAAGCCTTGGGTCAGCTTCAACGTAAGACCCAGCATCAACAATACCAATTACATGCCCGAATTCTGCCTGTATTCCTCTCTTCAGCTCTCTTGGATCAATTATGTCCCTATGTTGTATTAGTGCCTCCAACGGTTGCACGAACCATTCATTCATACGTCCCACTATGTAATTTCTATCGTCTTCATTCAACTCAGGATGAAAATTTTTTACATCTTCAACAAAATTTTTCAAAATTCCCGTAATTCTTACATATTCATTAATTACAGATACTTCGCCAATTCTTACAGAATCCATTGCTTTGGATAACATCAAACTTATGTCTCTTGCCTCCAATCTTTTGTAGACCTCAGAATCCAATTTTTTAGTATACGGCTTTATAGTATCTGCCACAATGTCGTTTGTATTTGTCAGATAACTCATACCCATTGCCAAATCATGTCCAAGAAGTTGCTCAACAATAATACCTATTATGTGGGCACCGATTGGAGTCTTACCGACTTCCTCTTCCAAATCATGAATTAACCCGAGAGATTTCTCATAAGTTGTTGTTTTGAATCGTGACGGAATGACGGGGTCATTGAATCTATAATCAGGCTTTACAGCAACACTGTAAGGATGCACAAAATAAGGGTCCCTGCCTTCTCTTCTTGTAACATCATGCAATAATGCCAAGGATAAGTAGAAAGATTTTAGTGTGATTTCATCACCGCCAACCAAACTCTTTACATCACCGGGGGTTGAAATTTCTCCATTCTGCAGTTTAGTGGTTATGGTATCATTGGGTAGTGTATCTTGAGTTGACCATGGATTTAATGAGGATACTAATCTACCTAGTCCTCCTCTGACAACCCCCCCATACACTTCTTTAGCAGTCATTTTTTCTTTTATTTTCTCCTCCAATAATACAGCTCACTTATTTGAGCATTCAGTCCCCTGTTTATCAGCCTCTTTTCCTTCCCAAGAACCTAACTTATGGATTCCCCTATCACCTCATGAGGTTTTATTTATTTAAAAATGTATCTGTTTTTGTTTGCTGATAGTTTGTATGCTGTATATAGAAAATAATTTTATTTTTACTTTATTAAACTTATTATTCTTTATTTTTAATAATGACATTAATTCTATTCTTTTTTCCCCTTAAAAACCTAATTAAATTCCTGTTTAAGTCAAAAGCAGCCTTATCTGCCTTTATTGCAAATGTCCTTTCAGAAACGAAATTAGTCTTTCTGATTACGAGTTCCTTAGCATCCTCGAAATTAGGATCGATTTCAGCTAATATTGTTTCTTGAAATTGTTTATTTTGAAGTATTGTTTTTATCGTTATTGTAATTTTTTTATTATTGTTTTTTATTGACTTTCTAATAAATTCCTTTAATCTACTTAATTCAAAATCAGCATTAACCCCGACAATGCAGTCCCCTTTCAGGCTGACTTCCTTTTCTTTTGTGAATTCCAGTGTTGTCTTATGTGTCCCAAGCACGTTTTGATGCCCGTAAGCATTGAATTTGTAAATCATCTTAACAAACTCTGCAGATAATCCTTCTTAAACTTGAACCCGTTCTTTTTTGCTAATTTTTCTATTCCATTTACAAAATTGCTTCCGTATTGGGCTGCCTGCTTCTTGCGCCATGCAAATTCCCTCTTCAGGCCAATAAACTCTGCTGCTTCCCTCAGGATTATTTTTTTATTTTGCTTATCCAATTTAAACATTGGATGTATATCCATCGCTACTTTTATCAGCTCCTTGTCCAAAAATGGCGCCCTTATGTCAAGCCCAAGATTTTTGGCAATTGCAAAATCTCTTGTCAAATCCCTGCTCCACATATTCTTCAATCCATTCCAGCATTCCCTGTGCAATGCTTCAAAATCATTATTTTGCAAAGCGCTTTCATGCCTCTGGTAGCCGGCAAATATCTCCTCGCTTCCAAGGCCGCCGAAAAGTATGCTGTTATTGTCGCTAAGTGCAAGTTTCCCAGAAGCGTAAAGCACAGCGCCAACGCTAACCTTTACAATGTCTGCATCATTCAGCAGCTTGACGACATTCTTTACAACACCTTCAAACTCGTCCAACTTCAATATCCTGTATTTAAAATTAAGTTTATACTCATCAGCAATTTTCTTTGCCCATTCAATGTCATCAGAGCCTTCAATTCCAACAGTATAGCATGTGAAATTGCACTTAAGCTGCCTGCAGACAAAAGCTATTAGCGAGCTGTCTACCCCGCCGGAAAACAAAACCCCAAATTTTGGTACTATTCTTTTTTTAATTGAAGTAACTAGCGCCTCTGCCAATTCGCGCTTAGCCCTTTCCTTGTTGGTTTCAAGATTGTCAAAACTATTTTCCATCCCTGAAATAAATTTCATCCACAAATCTTCTGGAATAAGCCTGCCTTCTTTCACAATTCCCAAAACTTGCGTCATAAAGTGAGTTATTGGTTTATTTTTAAAAAACTTTAGTTTATTGCAAATTGAAATCAGAAATCCTTAAATACTTGCATTTTTTCGTTCCATCAATGCCAAAAGACATTAGCAAAGACGAGCAAATTGGATTCCACAAGGGCTCTTTGACAACGCTTGCAAAGGAAAGGGAAGAAATGCTCAAGATATTGTCAATTGTCGAGCAGCTTATGCAGATGCACATAAAAAACCTGCAGGAGCTTGGAGTGGACTTGCGAAATGAAGCCCAGCAAAAAAGCAAGAAGCCGATCGAAGATGTTTTAAAGTAGTTTTAAATCAAAGTAGCTTCAAATTATATCAGGCACTTCTGCTCATTTTTTAAACAATTTATGAAATATGTTTGACTTTTCTTTTGATTCCTTAACAGCAGCCTTTTCTTTCTCAATTTTTTTGAACAACCCCAGATTTCTAATTGCATCTTCCAGCTCTTCATATTCACTTTGCGGGGTTTTGTGCTCATTAGGTTTTTCTTCATGAGCTTGAGGTAACTGCTCTTTGGGTTTGAACAATCTTCCGAATATTGCCGGCTTTTTTTCTATTATCTTTCTTTCATCCTCTGATTTTCCTTTGTCCCTGTCCTGCTCTTCCCTTCGCTGCCTCTCCTTTTGCCTTTCAAACTCTTTTTGCTGCTTTGATTCAGCCTCTTTTCTGAGTCTTTCCTGCCTTTCCCTCTCTTTTTGCAGAATAATCTGCTTCTTCTCTTCAGGAGTCTTGTACAACCCGGCTTTATGGAAGAAACCCAATATTCTTTCTTTTCTTTCTCTGGAGGATTTTTCCCTTTCCGCTATCTTTTTTTGCCTCTCGTTTTCCCTTATCTTTGACTCAAGCGCCCTTTGCTTTATCGACTCTTCCAGCTTTCCTTTTCGTTCCTCATTAACCTTTTGTTTCTCTAATTCTTTCTGCTTTAACCTTTCTTCATCTTTTTTTGCTTTTTCCTGGAGCCTTTTTCCCTCAGCAAGCATGGCTATGCGCTTGTGCAATGCCAATAGTTTATGATAAACTTCATGTTTTTCTTTAAGTGGCAAAGTTGAATAGACATTCCTTGCCTCAATATACAGCTTTCTCGTTTTTGGAATATCCTTATTTTTAATGGCGCCATTTAACTCATCCA
>JAHFQL010000100.1 GCA_023259315.1 Candidatus Woesearchaeota archaeon
CATTTATTTTGTTCATCACCAAATTCTCTATTTTTGGTGATGTCTTGACGACAATTCCGTGGCCTTCCTTCTTATGCCTGTAAAGGAGCAGGAATGAGCATAATCCGTCCTGGTCATCGTCAAAGAAAAATAACGGGTTATTGCAATTATCAAGTTCTTCCCTTATTTCTTTTACTTGCTTTTCCGACAAAGCCATAAACTGCCAGATTATATTGATTTATTTAAGTGTTTGGATTTTATATTTATCTCAACTTATCTTCCATCCTCCTTAATGTTTCTTCAATTCTATCAAGTCTTTCTAATATTTCTTCATGTGGCGGTCTTTCATGATACATTTCGTGCGGCAGCTTTGACATTTTCCTCACCTCCATTCTTATTTTTCAATTTGCACCATATAACCAATTGTTAAAATTCCCATCCAGACTGGTGCAGTAGATGGAACTATCACATTTACTGAAATTCCAAATAAATATAATGCTAAAGCAAATGACAGCGCAAACAGGCTTGAAAATACAAAACTCATCATAAAAAATTTTACTTTGTTAGCGTTTTTAATTGGCAGCGCGTGCAGTGGTATATGTATGTGTTCATGCGCGGGCATTTTTATCACCTTGATGTTGAAGTTTCGCAATTTCTTCAGTTATAATTGTAGCTAGATTTGTCAATGGTACTCTTTTTCTACTATTTACAATTTCTAAACCCCACTGGGAAATTGCTTTGCGGTCTCTCTCGTTCTTTAATCGCTGTGCATATTTTACAGCAGCTAACAAAATATCTGCTGCTCTTGTGCCATACCCAGTTTCTTCTATTGCTGTTCTGTAATAAGTTAGAACTGCTACATGGGAATTATCTTGTTGTGCTTCTTCTGCCAACCTTACATATTCTTCAACTGTTGACATTTTTACCTCCAGAAAACTCATTTCGAGTTCCTTATGAAAGTGGAAAGTATTATAAGTATATAAATATTTCGATTTTTCTAATTAAATCGAATAGAAAGATTTTTATAGTGAACTCGAAACCTTAGGTGTATGCCACCTTTACACGAAGAGATATTTCATAAAGCGTTGGCTTCTGATGTAAGGAGAGAAATACTCATCAGTCTTGCTAAAAAGGAAAAATATCTTAGTGAGATTTCTTATGAAATAAAGAAAAAACCCCAGACAGTGGATTTTCATATTAACCTTTTGCAAGAAATTGGTTTAATAGACAGCGAATGGAGAGAAGGGAAAAAATATTATTTTTTGAAGGATAAAAAAATATTAGACTTTCTAAAGGGGGGGAAACCAGTTCCTTTACACCTAAGGCCTAAGCCACCCCATGAGATTGTTATTGACGCTTGGGACGACCTTTCAAAAAAATTGGACAGAATAGAGAAGAAGATTGATGTGCTGTTAAATAATAAGTAACTGAAGTTTTGTAAATTCATTTATAAATAAAAATATAAGGAAGAAAAAGATAGAAAATTAAAACAAAGACTTCATATTCTTTTATTGCTAAGAGAAGGCTGTCATAGAATTTATCAATTCCAATTTTGGAATTGAATATGGTCAAAGGCATTGTCAAAGAATACTAAAATGGATAAATTGTTCTCTTCAAGTACCAAGACCAAGAAACAAAGCAAGGAATGAAGAAGACGTCAATAAATTTAAACAGGAATTTAAAAAAAAGAGAAAATTTGGGTGCAAAAGCACGGCATAAAAAAATCTGGAATGGAAATCCTCAGCGAATGTACAAAGACATTCGCGGAACTGGAGAAGTTTTGTATGGCGCTGCCACAAGATGTGGCTTAATCCACACGAATAGCAGAAGAGACGAGAACAGAGCAAAGGATGGATTACTCATAGGACTGCGCCAAAATCTTTTCACTTACCTAAGGCTTAAAGCCTTAATCGGAATTATTCGAAAAACTCGTTTTTTATCTCCTGTCAAAAATTTTCTCTGGCATTAAAAAGGCAGCTACAATAGGAACTGCAACTGTGCCAAGGCCAAATGAAAGCAAAACCCATAGGGGGTAATTGTTGTAGGACGACATTAAATCAGATTTCAGCTGAAGAATAATAAAAAAAATCACAACTAAAGGAACAATAAACCTTATCAAAAATCTCCACACAACTCCAATTTTTATTTTAGAATTACTGTTAATAAAAGAAGCCATTTTCTCTGAATCAAAAAACCACCCTATTGCAATGCACTCCAGCAGTATAACCAATAAAATATTGTAAGAGCTGAAATGGCTTACTATATCCATCAAGTAAATGCCGGGTTTTGTTGCAAAAACCAATCCTCCTAAAAATCCAAGCCCGCACACCAAAATAGATACGTTGATATGCTTTGTATTAAACTTGTGCACCAACACATGGCTTATTGCATACGCAAGTGAAGATGTTCCCAAAATGAAAAACAAAATCAGGAAAACAAAAAATAATAAGCTAATTACGCTAGATTTCGGCAGCAGAGGGAATGCGTTAGCCAATACGGTAAATGTAGAGGAATAATTTGACGATACAAGCGCTTCCACAGCAACGCCGTTTTTCAAGCTCAGGAAACCAAGTATGCTGAACATTATGAATCCCATGGCTACGCTAATAACTAACTCAAATGTTGAAATCGCAAACGAATTGCCGACTACAAGGCCTTTCTTCATCTTTGTGCCGAGCGCAGTCATAATGCCAAAAGAAGCGCCAAGGGAGAGCAAAGCCATGGAAAAGGAAGCCAACCAAACTTCTGGATTAAATAAAGCACCGAAGTCCGGTTTTATGAAAGCATATATGCCGTTAAGCGCGTTTCCTAGCAACAATGAATAGAACAAAAAGAAAATCAGGAGCACTGCCAAAACCATTGATGTTACAAAAAAGCTCCTCTTGATGCTTTTGTAACCCTTGCCGACATATACAAAAATCAAAAGCCAGCTTATCAGCAAAGCTATAAATACTGGAAGAGAAAGACCACCAAATCCTGATAAATTACCTGAAGCCTGCAAAACATTGTTGAAAAAGTAATGGCTGGCATTATTTTTCCACTGCGTTCCGAAGGAGGCAAAAAAATAAATAATATTCCATGAAAGCATGACCGCAAAATAGCACATGACAATGAAAGCATTAAAAGAAATGAGCCATCCTATGCTGCTGAACCATTTTCTTACAGAGTAGAAAATATCCACAACATTCTTGTCAAAATACTGCCCGATTGATAACTCTAAAATTAATACAGGAATCCCCACGAGCAGTATCGCTATAAAGTAAGGTATAAATATTAAGCCCGTATATTTAAAAGAAAAATATGGGTAGAGCCATAAGTTTCCCAATCCGATTGCTGTACAAACTGCAATTAAAATAAAAAATAGCCTCTGGTTGTTCATGCTCCCGGAATTATGATAGCCAATTTAAAACTTTGGATTGTTAATGATGACAAAAGATTTCGGCGAATCTTGCAAAACAAAATATTTATTAAAAGCATTAGAGTGCTATTGATATTGGAACATGCAAACTAAATTTAAGTATGTGGCAATTGCAGAACTTTTAATAATTCTTCTTCTAGCAGCCCTTTTATTTGCTAACCTAAAAAATGAATCATCCAGAGAGTCTAAATTTAAGGATCAAACTGATTTTTGTTCACGTACCCAAAACTATACAGGCCTGCTTTCTCCGAGAGTCTATTCAGGAATTTTGGAGCCAAAGAGCTTGCTAATAGTAAATTTTGACCCGTTGAGGCAGAAAATAGAGCAGTATGCATTAGAGCAAAATATTAGCCTAAATGTTTACTTAGTCAATCTTAGGAACGGAGCATCCTTTGGAATTAATGAAAAAAAAGGTTTTCTGCCTGCAAGCCTTAACAAAGTCCCTACAGCAATTATGATACTAAAAAAAATAGAAAGAGGTCAGTTAAGTTTTGACACTATGATAGCGATAAATGAATCCGACAAGAGTAGCAGCTTTGGCAACCTTTATAAAACAAATGCCGCGGAACTTCCGCTTCGATATTTGCTTGAGAAAATGCTAAAGGAATCAGACAATACCGCATTCAACGCCCTCAGGCGACAGACAGACGAGAGTGATCTTCCATTTCTATTGAGTTATTTGGATTATCATAGTGATGACATAGTGGTTGCAAATGCCACCATAAATGGGCGCGACATATACGAGTTTACAACTGCCAAGTCCATGTATAATCTTTTTGCCAGCCTCTATTTATCAACTTTGCTGGAACCTGAGCACTCAGAGTACATTTTGTCCCTGTTATCGGATACAGTATTCGACATTAAGAAGATAGCGGGCCTTCCCGAAAATGTCACAGTCAGCCAGAAGTTCGGAGAGGAGTATGTGGCTAATGAGAAATATTTTCATACATGCGGCATAATGTATATTGATAGAAGCAGAATATTTTTTTGCGTTGCAACACAAGATCTTGGTGAGAAAAAGGCCCAACAAACAATTGGGGTGATTACATATTGGATTTACAAATTTACCATAGATATCCGATCGGAACTTGATACATATAAGGAAGAATAATTTAGAGAAAGGCAAAAACTTTCGCAAAGAAAAGACAAACAATCAAAGATTTGCTTTATATTTATCAGGCATACCACAATTTGATTGACGCAAGATATGGAAAAACTCCTTGCATGAAAGAAGGCT
>JAHFQL010000101.1 GCA_023259315.1 Candidatus Woesearchaeota archaeon
GTATCTTTTAAGATAACCTGTTTTTGTCATTGGAGCGCCTCTTCAGCGCCCCAACTCGCTTTTTTTGAGATTAAGTTATTTAAAGAATTAATAGCTATTGGATATTAAGGTAACAGTCTCCGTTTAATATAAAATTTATCCCAAATAACCAAGCATAAATCCTTCCTCAAAGCTGCTTATTTCATCATCTTCCAGGCTTTCCTCAATTTTGGTTTCTTTGTAAAAGTCCAGGTCTTCCTCAAACTCGTCCAAAAATTTCTGTTTTGATTTCATATTATCACCTTTTCTTATTCATCTGAATTGCACTTCAAAGCTCCTTAACTGCTTGTTTGTCCTTGTTGTAAGTTCCTTGATTTGCTGTAAAAACAAATCTTCCACAAATTCATTGCTTAGTTCCATCTGATTCACCTTTTTTTTATTTTATGATTTGTTTGATTTTATTTTATAACTATTAGTAATTCTTTACTTTAAATAGTTCACCCGCACAAATGTCCAGTGTCCAGTGGTTGTTTACAATATTGAAAATAAACGCTTTGTATACGAAAATAATATAAAATTCAAAAAAATATCCATGTACTATGAAATGCATCCATCTTATCATTTCCGGCAGAGTCCAAGGAGTTTTCTTTAGGGATAACACCAGAAGAAAAGCAAAAGAATTGGGCTTAACAGGTTATGCAAAAAATTTGCCAGATGGAACTGTGGAGGTTGTTGCTGAAGGAAACGAAAACAAAATAGAAGAGTTTGTTGGCTTCATCAGGGAAGGGCCCGGCATTGCAAAAATTGAGGGAATTAAAATCAAGCATAAAGAGCCGGAAAATTTTGATGGGTTTGATATAAAATAAAAAAGATTTATTAAGTTTGAATTAACTTTTAGATTATGGGATTTTTTAATCGTTTTTTTGGTTCTGCAGAAGGCATAGCCAAAGATTTAAGGCTTAAAAATGAAGATTTGGATAAAGAATGGGGGCAATATGTTCAAACAGTTCCGGAAAAAAAGAATTTATCTGATAATTCCACCATAGATGGATTTAGATTTCTTGAGCTAGTAAAATTGGGAATGGGCAATAGTTACATTGAAATGAAGGATTCTGAAGATGTACTAAGAGATTTGAAAGCCATTAAACACTATGTTAGAATGCAAAAAGTACATCGCTTGCAGCAAACTTTGGATTATGCAGAAAACAGATATAGGTATGTTTATGAATTAATAGTTAAAATTTATTCCATATTACGGACAGAACTTTACTTAATTAGATTAATCGAACAGGACAAAAATAACAGGAAATTTGTTAAGCATTTGCAGGAACAGATTGAACTTGAAATGCTAGTTATCAAAAAGGTGATGGAGATTGACAGAAAAAATGGTACAGGCACTTTTGGCAGGTTATTTTCATCTCTGGTCAGAGGAGAAGCAATCATTGAAAATTTAGATACAATTGCTAAAAGACATTTTGTAAAAATGCAGAAGATTTTTTCCAATGAAGTTGAAGATTCCATAACATTTAGATGGGTACAAAGAGTAGTGTCTGAGATGGAGGAGAGAATAGCTGCAGAAATCGCTGACGGAATATTGTTTGATCACCCAGATACAGATTTTGAATTTGTAAATAGCTTAAAATTTGTTGATATAGTTAGGGAAAGCATTAAATCATTAAAAACTAAGGGGAAAGTTTCTGAAAGAATGATACAAATTTTTGTCGAAGAGTTCAGGCGTGGATTTAATCAGCTGAGATTAAATGCTGCATAATCAAAATTCCGTCAATTTCTTTTCAGAATTTGATTTTATTATTGTCGTGTTTCCCTCGTCTCCGCCAGCTGTTTTCTCCACTTTTATAAATTTATTTTTCTCCAGCTTCTCTATCTTCCTCTGGAATGACTTGTAGACTAGCTTGCCCCCATCGTCTTGGTAGCATTTGAAGATTTCTCCAATTTTTTTGCCGGAATTGTTCTTCACCAATTCTAGAATCATCTGCTCGTCGGTCGCTAGTCCCTCAGCATTTTTGATGCTAAACTCTTCAATCTTGCTCAATGCCTGCTGCGCATGCTCCAACAGTATTTTTCTTGAAGACTTGCTTTCTGCTATGAATCCGGACTCTTTCATCAAATATAAGCCCCTTCTTATGTCTTGCAGCTCAAATGTTTTTTTTGCCATCAATTCAAAAGCTTCGCTACTCAAAACATTTGGATAAAATGCATAATCCATTCTTTGCCTCAAAATCCCTTTTGTCTCTTCGTAATTATAGGGCTTGAACTCAATGATTTCAGGGATTAGCCTTGATTTTATCCTCTCATCCAAATCAATGGCCCATTCCTTGTAGTTTGTTATCAGGATTATAGTTTTCCTGTATATCTCTTCCAGGATCATGTACAGGAAATCCAAGTCTTCCAGCTTGTCCACTTCGTCAAAAACAAACACAACGGATTTCTTGTTCAAGTTCTGTTTTATCCATCTGAACAATTCTTCTGTCTTTTTGTTTTGTATGAACTTAAAGCCCATCATCTCGCAGATTTCGGCAACAATCTTGTAGGTTGTATTGCGTTGCCAGCAGTTTATGTAAAGCGTTATTATTTCGTCAGTTTCTTCTCCTAGCTCGTCCAAAACTTTCTTTAATGCAACTGTCTTTCCAACACCAGGTTTTCCATAAATGAAAACATTTTTTCCGGATTTCTGCTCGAATAACGGCTTTATGCACCCTGCCACTACTCTTTGCTCCTTTTCCCTGTAAGGCACTATCTTGGGCACAAAAGAATAATCTAAAGCAACTTCATTCTTGAATAAAGTTTCACTGCTTTTTAAAATGTCCTTGAACAAGCTTGGCATTTTATTCAGAATAAACTCAAATGATTTAAATAGTTTGTTATGAAAGGCATTGATTATTTTTTTACTTTTATGAACTTCAACCCGCTCGCTTTCGCTCGCAAATGTTACGCTCGGCGGCAAAGGCAATTAATTCTTTTCTATCTATGTCATCAGCAACATCCTCTCCGCCTTGAATTATTTTTAAAAATATCCGAGCGGGTTAATGCCCGCGAGCGTAATTAATGTCGTCCGTAGGCGACGGATTGAATTAATTTAAATGATTAATAACAAATATAAAAATCAAATCCTAGTCCCGCATCTGCTGCAGAAATTATCATGGATTCTTGCAATGTTGGCGCATCTCTGGCATCTCTTGTAATGCTGCCTTTGCATGCTTTGATGCAAATTTCTTTGGGTTGATTTCGGTCTCACTTCTTCCTTATCTGCTTTAGGTCCTAATATTAGTTTTACAATGCCAACAAGAATAAAAATCAATCCAAGATAAAAAAATAAAAATAATTTTGCATAATTTAGTTTCCATGAAATGCTTGAAACAAGAAATCCGATTATGATATAGGCCAATCCATGTATTTTTGCCATTATACCTACTATTTTTTTTTAATTACTTTCTTTCCTAAATATTTCTGCAAAACAGTTGGAATTTTTATTGATCCGTCTTTCTGCTGGTAATTTTCAACAATTGCCCTTAATGCCCTGCCTGTGGCAACAGCTGTGCTGTTTAATGTATGCACAAATTCTTTATCTTCGCCTTTTCTGCACTTCACATTCAGTCTTGTAGCTTGATATGCTGTACAGTTTGAGCAGCTTACAACTTCCCTGTACAAATTTTCGCGAGGAAACCATGCTTCTATGTCGTACTTTTTTGAAGCAACAGTTCCTATGTCGCCTGCGCATATGTTTACAACTCTGTAAGGGATTTCAAGTTTCTGGAATATCACTTCAGCATTTTTTAACAATTCATCGTGAAATTTCCAGGAATCTTCCGGCTTGCAGAAAATAAATTGCTCAACCTTGTTGAAATGATGCACTCTAAAAATGCCTTTTGTGTCAATGCTGTGGCTTCCAAGTTCTTTCCTGAAGCAAGGGCTATAACCCACAAATTTCATGGGCAATTGCTTTTCCTCAAGTACCTCATTCATAAGCATTGCAGCAATCGGATGCTCAGAAGTTGCAATCAGCAGCAAATCTTCTCCTTCAATTTTATACATTACTGTTTCAAAGGCTTCCAGTTCAGTCACACCTTCATATGGCTTTCTTCTAAGCATCAAAGGCGGTTCAACCAAGACATAATCTTCTTTTGTGAGAAAATCAACTGCAAATTGCACTAAGGCTAATTCAAGCCTTGCGATATCGCCCACCAAATAATAAAAGCCATGCCCCGCCACTTCAGCAGCTTTCTCAAAATTCGCCAAGCCCAGCTCTTGTAATAATTCGCCGTGCGGCTTCAATTCAAAATTGAATTTTGGCTTTTCGCCCCATGTCTTTACAACAACATTATCGTTACTATCCTTCCCGATAGGAACAGACTCGTGCAGAATATTAGGAATCCTCATCAGATAATAATCGATTTTATTCTTTAATTCCTGCAGTTTTTCGTCACTGTTCCTTATTTTGTCTGGCAGTTCCTTCACTTCTTGTATTTTTTCTTTTATGTCTTTGCCCTGTTTTTTCAATAAATTTATTTCATCGGTTATACCATTTCTTCTCTTTCTAAGATTTTGGTTTTCCTGCAAGGCCTTTCTGTACTCAACGTCATTTTTCAGCAAATCATCTACCCATTCCAATTTTTCCTT
>JAHFQL010000014.1:0-16437 GCA_023259315.1 Candidatus Woesearchaeota archaeon
AATACAAGCGGAGGATTGAAAGCAAAAGGGCATCCTATAAGCGCTACTGGAGTAAGCCAGATTTATGAGCTTGTTAAGCAGATGAGAGAAGAATGTGGAGAAAGGCAAGTTAGCAATGTCAAGTACGCACTTGCGCAGAATATTGGCGGTGCCGGAAGCACTGTTACTGTGCATTTGCTGAAGAAGGTGAATTGATAATGTCAATAATGTCTAACCAAATAAAATCTTGGCATCCTGACAAGCCTGTGTCAAAAGGCGCTACAGCATATCATGATGCTGTTGTAAATGCGCCGTATTATATTGAAAATGTGGACGAATTAATCAAGATTGTTATTCCAAAAATAAAAGAAGATGATGTGGTTGTTGACTTTGGTGCTGGCACAGGGGTTTCTGCAATACAAATGCTAAAACACATTAAATTAAAAATAAACTTATGGCTTGTTGACAATTCTGCAGCTTGGCTCGGAAAAGCTTATGATATTCTAAAAAACAACTCTAATGTTAACTATTTTCTTTTGGAGAAAATCAATGATAGGTATGCAACACTTGCTGAAACTTTAGGTGAAGAAATTGTTGATCATGTAGTTTCTGCAAACACGTTTCATTTGATTCCGAACCTTGTTGAGACATTTAATGGAATTAATTCTGCCTTGAAGCCTGAAGGGATATTTACTTTTCAAAGTGGAAATATAATAAGAAATGACAGAAAAGAAGGAATTTTAATGGTTGATGACACGATTAAAAGAGTCCATGACATAGCTTTAGAAATTGTGCGTGCAAATAATAAATTTATAAAATACAGAAACGAACTTGACAAGCGCATAGAAATCGAAGAAGAGCAGCGCAGATTTATTTTTCCAAATCCTAGGCCTATTGAAGACTACTTAAAGTCATTGAAAGCTGCCGGTTTTAAGTATGAAAAGCCAACTTACAAGCTAATTAAGATAGCATATAGCGATTGGCTGGATTTTCTAAGAGTAAAGCGCTTGCAAGCAGGCATATTGCCAGAAATTGGCGGGAAAGAGCCATCTCAAGAAGAAGAGCATGACAGAGACGAATTAATTACAAGGGCATCAAACCAATTATTTAAGGATCTTGAAACTCAAAATCCGTTTGCAGATGACAAATGCTTTACAACAGAATGGATTTATGTAACTGCTGCTAAAAGTTAGTAAAAATAAGATTAAAATGGAAAATAAAAAAATTGCATTGGTGACAGGCGCTTCAAGAGGCATAGGAAAAGCTATTGCTGTTGAGCTTGCAAAGAATAATGTGAATGTTGTAATTAATTATAACAGAGATGAAGAAGAGGCTGTTAATGCTGTTGAAGAAATAAAAAAAATTGGAGTTGAGAGCATTGCAGTTAAAGCAGATGTTTCCAGCTTTGATGAATGCGCTGCAATGATTGAAGTTGTAAATAAAAAATTTGGCCACTTGGATATACTGGTTAATAATGCAGGCGCTTTGTCTGATAAAACATTGAAAAACATGACAAAAGAGCAGTGGAACCTTGTTGTTAACATAAATCTTAATGGAACCTTTAATGTAACAAAAAATGCGCTTTTGTTGATGAAAGATAATGGAAGAATAATAAATATAAGCTCGATAGTCGGCTTAAGCGGCAATTTTGGCCAGACTAATTATGCTGCTTCAAAAGCGGGCATTATTGGATTTACCAAGTCTTTGGCAAAGGAGCTTGGCAAGAGAAGAATAACTGTGAATGCTGTTGCTCCTGGTTTTGTGGAAACACAAATGACAAAAGGCGTGCCTTTTATAAGAAAAAGGATTATACTGGCAATGATACCTCTTGGCAGGGCTGGATTGCCTGAAGATGTTGCTAATCTGGTTGCGTTCTTGGCCTCTGACAAAGCAGGTTATATAACAGGGGAGGTTATATGTGTTGATGGTGGCTTCAGCTTTTAACTCAGTGTCTAGATGAGGGGGCAACCTTTAAATACTACTTATTCTAACTTAGATTTATTGCACATAGCAAGATTTGTTTTTTGGAATTTGAATTCTAAAGAACATTAAATAACATAGAGAGGTATTGAGATGAGATATGATAGAGGACGAGGAGGCAGTTTTAAGCCTAGAAATTTTGCCCCTGTTAAGGTTGGGGACGAGTTGGATGTGAAAATAGAGGCTGTTGGTGAAAAGGGGGATGGCATAGCAAAGAAAGACGGTTTTGTTTTGTTTGTGCCAGGCACGAAGCAAGGCGATGAGGTAAAGATAAAGGTTACAAGAGTGCTCCAGAAAGTAGGCTTTGCTGAAGTTGTTGGTGGAAAACAAGCAGAATCATCTGAAGAATCACAGGAAGAACGCTATGAAGAGTCTTCTGAAGAAGCAAGCCAGGAATCTGGAGAGGAATACAGCGGAGAGGATACAGAGAACTTTGGCGAAGATACGCAAGAAAATTAGTCTGGTTCTTTTTTATTTTTGTTTTATTTTCACCGAAAAAATTTAAATACTAGCTATTAAAAGGAATATACAAAATGAGGTGCATCATTTTTGTTTAGTATTATACTTATTTTTGCCGGATTTATCAGCGGGTTGGTCTTAGGCAGTTTTTTTGAGCATGCCATACATAAATATTTACTCCACAGCACGCCAAAGATACTGAAGAAAAGTGAATATGTGAAAAGCATGTGGAAAGGCCACACTATTTCACATCATGGCAATTACGCTCCTGATGAGCATTACACACAGGATGAAACAAATAAAAATGAAGTTCTTACATTTTCTTGGTATGAAGGACCTTTGCTTATAATGGCAGCAACCGCGTTTGTATATTTTATTGCAACATCTATGGGCTCATTGCTCGGTATGCCATTCAGCTCAATAATGCCAGAAGTGATAGGTGCTGGAATTGCCTTTGCTTTGTATTACATTGCATACGAAGGCTTGCATGCCTTGATGCACGTTCCAAAAAAATGGAAATGGATTAGGAGTACCCGCATTATGATTTGGCTCAACAGGCATCATTACCAGCATCATGTCGACCCAAGAACAAATTTAAATGTAATAATTCCAATAGCAGACTATGTTTGGGGCACGAAGCGCAGATTGCCTAAGAAAGATTATGTTATTGCAGATGCTGTTGAGAATATATAACTCTGGTGCATATGAGATTATTTATTGCCATTGGCTTCAATGAATTAAAAGATTATTTTAATGAATTGCAAAATCTTTTGCCCAAAAATGCAAAACTAAGTTTGACGAAATCTTTTCACATAACATTGAAATTCTTGGGGGAAGTTCAGCCCAATGACGCGGATAAAACAATAGAACTTTTAAAAAAAATAAAATTTGAGCTTTTTTCTGTGCATCTTGATTCAATTGGAATTTTTCCAACAGAAAATTACATTAGGGTTGTGTGGGTCGGGCTTGAGCCTGAAGATAAAGTTTTAGAGCTGCAAAAAATGATTGATGATTCCTTAAAGGGCTTGTTCAAGAAAGAAAAAGATTTCAAAGCTCATATCACATTGGCAAGAGTCAAATATCCAGAAGACAAAAGAGCATTTGTTGAGCAATTGAAAAAAATCAAGGTTGAAAATAAAAAAGTAGAAATCAGAGATTTCAGACTGGTAAAAAGCGCATTAAATCCAAAAGGGCCGGTATATGAGGATTTGGCAATTTTTGAATTAAAATAAAGAAACATTTTTAAATCATCAATAATACCAAGATGCTATTGCCTCAGAAGCACAAGTTGCTTCACAACTGCGGGCTATAAAATGCAGTTCAGAATTCTGGACTGGATATTTTAGTTGATTGGTTTAATTTTAAATCAATTTGCTTCGCGATGGATACTCGAGGCACATTAGCCGCGACATACATTATTAAAATGTATAGGCGAGCCATTGAGCGAGCCTAAATTTTGCCGAAGGTGTATTGAGAATTAAGAAAAACAATTAATAAAGATTTCCAAAAAATGACTGAAGAGAAATTTTTAGTGCCAAGAGATGTGTATTTGAAGTCGGGAATACATATAGGAACAAAGTTCAGGACAGCGTATATGGAGCAGTTCATTTACAAAACAAGACCAGATGGATTATCAGTTTTGAACCTGCAGAAAATAGACGAGAGGATAAAGATTGCCGCTGCTTTTCTTGCACAATACAAGCCAGAAGATATTTTAATTGTTTGCAGAAGGGAAAATGGATGGAAAGCAGTTGAATTATTTGAAAAATTAACCGGCGTGAGGGCTTTTGCTGGCCGCTATCCACCTGGAATTTTGACAAATCCAAATCTGGAAGAATACACGGAGGCCAAGATTGTGATGGTAGTTGATGCGTGGCCTGACAGAAATGCTGTTTTGGATGCTGTTAAAGTAGGAATTCCCGTAATTGCATTGTGCGACACTAATAACCAATCAAATTTTATTGACTTGGTTGTGCCGTGCAACAACAAAGGGAAGAAAAGCCTGGGCTTGCTGTTTTATATTTTGACAAAAGAGTTCTTGATGCTCAAAGGAAAATTAAAGGAAGGAGAGGAATTAAAGGAAAAGCTTGAGGATTTTACAGAGGAGTAGTTTTTATTTATTAATTTTCCATTATTTATTTTAGTATTGTTTTATTGAATGTGAAATTAATGTTTATTTTTAATGTGCTTTTTACTTACACAGCGCATTATATTTTTAAAAATATTTTAATCAAACTAAACTTAACAAATCGCTGATGGCTTTTTTTATATTTTTATTCTCAAAAAGAACTTCGTAAGCCTGGTGCGTTAATGGCATTTTTATTTTGTGCTTGATGCTGTATTCATAAACTGCTTTTGTTGTTGGAATCCCTTCTGCTATCATTCCATGCATTTGTTTTTTTATTTCTTCAATTTTTTTGTTTTTAGCAAGCTGCTCGCCTACAAACCTGTTTCTGCTGTGCTTGCTCGTGCATGTTGCAATCAAATCACCGACACCTGCCAACCCGTAGACAGTCCCTCTCCTTGCCCCGAAATGCTTGCCAAAATTGTTCATCTCCATCAATCCAAGAGTTATGATTGATGCTCTTGCATTGTCGCCAAATCCAAGGCCGTCGCAAACGCCAGTTGCTATTGCTGAAATGTTTTTTAATGCGCCGCAGATTTCAACCCCTGTAACATCATTTAATTGGTATAATTTGAAATAAGGTGTTGCCAAGCACTCGGCAACTATTCTGCCTGTTTCCCTGTCCTTGCTTGCAACAACACTTGCTGTTGGCATTTTTGAACTTACTTCTTCTGCATGATTTGGTCCTGACAAGACTGCAATTTTTGCTTTGCCAATTTCGTCTTCAATAACCTGCGACATTCTTTTGCACGTATGATACTCCATTCCTTTTGCCACGCTTAAAATGATTTGATTTCTGAAATAATTTTTAATTTCATTTATTGTTTTTCTCAAGAACTCGCTTGGAACAGCGGTTATTATAATTTCAGAAGAATTAAGAACATTTTTCAAGGAATAGTCTGCAATTACATTATTTGGAATTTTAATGCCTGGAAGATATTGAGTATTTTCTCTTTTGCTTTCTATTTCATTTGCCAGCTCTTCCCTTCTTGCCCATAGCTTTACATCAAAGCCTTTCTCGCCAAGCAGCACAGCTAAGGTTGTTCCCCAGCTTCCTGCTCCGATAACAGATATTTTTTGCATTTTAATTTTCTCATGAAATTTTTAAAATATAAAAAATAATTGAATCAAATATTTTAATCAAAATTATATTTCTGCCTGCATAATTTTGCTATTTCTTTCATTACTTTATTTGTAACTTCTTTCAGCATTCTTTTATTAATCTTTTTATTGTAGTATTTTTCAAAATACATTGGCTTTCCGATATTCATGATTGCTTTTTTTGCTTTTGGCATGTATTTTCCTTTCGGCAGGATTTCAAATGTGCCTATCAATCCAATCGGGACAACAGGAGCTTTTGAAAGCAGAGCAAGCCTTGCCACGCCAGTTTTTGCCTTTTGCAATTTTCCAGTCAAGCTTCTTGTGCCTTCTGGATGAATTGCAATGATTTTTCCCTGTTTCAGTGCTTTGATTGCCAATCTTAATGCTTCTTTTCCCTTTTTTTCCCTGTCAAGAGGAATTGCGCCTGCATAAGTATGCCAGGCTTTCTTAAAAATATTGTCAAAATGCTCTTTTTTTGCCAGAAAATGCACTTTTCTGTTTAAATGAGGGATTATAATGCTGGTTATGATTAAGTGGTCCATATAGCTTGCATGGTTTGATGCTATGATGAATGCCCCCTTTTTTGGGACATTTTGCATGCCATTGACTTTTCTAATCCAAAGCCTTGTCAATGGCCCTATTGTCAATTTTGGAATTAAGTAAACCATTTTAGTAATTATATCTTTGGCCTATTAATTTTGCGATTTCTTTCATAATGCTTCTAGTGACTTCTTCAAGAACTTTTTCATTAATATTTTTATTGTAGTATTTTTCAAAATAAATTGGCTTCCCGATATTTACCTCGCATCTTACAAATCTTGGAAATGCTTTTCCTTTTGGGAGAACTTTGTGCGCATCTATAATTCCGATTGGAAGCACAGGGGCTTTTGATTTTAATGCCAATCTTGCGACTCCGGTGTATGCTTTTTTTAATTTTCCATCATTGCTTCTTGTGCCTTCTGGAAATATCATAACCAAGTCATTTTTTTTAAGATAGCCTGATGCCTTTTCAAATGCCAGCTTGTTCTTTTGCTTTGAGTTTTTTTCCTTGTCTACAAAAACAGGGATTGCCTGCCATATGTTGAGGAAATATTTTGTCAGGAAGTTGCTCCAGTAATAGCTGTTCACCAATGCGCGTATGTCCTTGTTTGCTCTTTGAATAACGAGCACAGCTGGAATGAAAATATCAAAATAGCTTGAATGGTTTGCTGCAATAATGAATGGCTTGTCTTTTGGAATGTTATCTAGCCCGTTCACTTTCCTTATCCATAGCTTATAGATTGGTGGTATAATCCACCTGCTGATAGGGTAAGCCATAGGACAGGCTATTAAATAGGGCATTAAAAAGGTTTTGTTTAGGATTTTTGATTAAAGAAGAAAATAATATAATTAAATAAAATCAATATGCTCCGCAGAATCTTGGCTCACTCAATGGTTCGCCTATTTATTAAAAAATTAAAAGAAAAAATAAAGACACTTATTCTGTGTCTTTTATTCCTGTTTCATCAACATAGAAGCCTGCCTCGCCTTCCGGCATTGACGGAGAATCTATAAGCTTAGCAACTCTTGTGCCTTTCTTGCCTTTTCGCAAGTAAATTCTGAATGTTGATGCATGCGCAACAATATGTCCACCAATTGCTTGTGTTGGATCGCCGAAGAACATGTCTGGCTTTGCCATCACTTGGTTTGTCACATAAACAGATAAATTGTATGTGTCTGCTAGTTTAAGCAGAACGTGCATGTGCTTGTTGAGTTTTTGCTGCCTGTCTGCTAAAGTTCCTCTGCCAATAAATTCTGCTCTGAAATGAGCTGTTAAGGAATCAATGACAACAAGTTTTACATTCAATCCCTTCTTTTTGATTAGGTCTTCGATTTTTTCTGCCAGCAACATTTGATGGTCTGAATTGTAGGCTCTTGCCACTTTTATGTTTTTCAGGACCTGCTCTTCATCCAAGCCAGCGCCTTTTGCCAACTGGATTATTCTTTCTGGTCTGAAAGTATTTTCAGTGTCA
Source organism: Candidatus Woesearchaeota archaeon (assembly GCA_023259315.1). Next base: position 7,657 of record JAHFQL010000014.1, read on the forward strand.
ATGTAGACAGCAACTGCATCTTTTTCAACGGATTGAACGTTTACTGCCAGAGCATGGCCAAGCTGGGTTTTTCCAGAGCCGAATTCACCGAAACATTCTACAATAGCTCCTGTTTCCAACCCACCACCTATCAAAGAATCAAATGCCTTGCTTCCTGTTTTAATTCTGATGACTTTTTCCCTTCTTCTCATGAGCTCTTCTCCTGATTCAAAGCCCATTTCCAAAGAAGAACGTGCAACTGCAATGAGTTTTTTTGCAACAGCATCTCCCATTCCTGTTGCGTCAACTAGTTCTGCCGGAGTCGCAACTGCAATGCTCATCAAGTCATCGAATCCAACTGAGATTAGCTTTTCAGCTGTTGCTGCCCCTACACCCGGAAGATCATAGATTGTCTTTTCCTGTTTTTCCATCTTTATTTCTTTTCTTTTTCTTTTATTGTTTGGCTCTTGAATTTCAATTACTTCTTGTTCCATTTTATAATCACCTTCTTTATTTATAGTTTTTGGAAGAAGTCTAAATGACTTCTTCTATGATGTCTTCATCAACATAGTCAACAGATTCTGTTGGACTTTGCTCTCTTAGAACTACATACTCATATGCTTTCTGAAGCACTAATGCAGCTTTTGGCAGGTCATTGACTCTGAAAGAGTTTGCTGATTGCCAGACTCCGTTTTTGTCTTTATATCTTCTCTGCAAAGAAACAGTTCTGTAACCTACTGGTTCTCCATTTCTGCCTTTTCCTTGGTTTTGCCATACGGTGGCAGTTATAACTCCTGTGCTGAATTTCTTTTCAGGCACGTTTCTAGTTTCCATTTCTATTCACCCTTGCTTTCGCGTTTTATTTCAAAGCCTCTTTGATTATGAATGCGTTGCCGGTTCCAAGCATTTCCATGCCATTACCGGACACATTCCAGAGACTGGGTACGATTGTCTTTTCAAACAACCCATATATTGTGGGGATGAGTATGTTTATATAGTTTGTCCGGGCATGTCCAGTGTCCAGTGATACTATAATATAGAGGTTGGGGGAGATAAGTTTAAATAAATGTAATAAAGAATTTTTCATTCAAATTGTATATTTTAAACCTACAAAAACCACAACCTTTATATATAACTACATATTTATTAGATATAAATATATATAAATCAAGTATAAGTATAAAATGAGGCAAATAACAAAAGTTAAGCACAAAGAAAAAGCAATTCATTCTCCTACTTTGAATACTGTTCTTATGGTTGAAGAGACATTAAAGGAAAGCGGGGAGCTATTGACAATTGCAGAACTGAAAAGAGAATTACCGAAGAAAGTCATGCATCAGACCTTGATTCATATACTGGATTACCTGCAGCTTGGCGGAAAGATTCTGATAGGCACAAAGGGAATTCTATGGATATATACAGAAAGAAAGGAATTAAACAAATTGATTAAGAATGGAACGGAGTTATGAACAAGCCCACAAGAGTTATTCTTCTTGATGAAGCTGATGCAGAATATAAAAAGCTAAATGAGATTGCCGGACAGCAAATCAAGGAAGGCAAAGAAAACACAGAAGAAATCCAGCTGTTAAAATCAATAAAACAGAAATCTGAATTCCTGAAGGCAAATCCTTTTTATGGTGACAATATTCCTAAAAAGCTTATTCCTGAAGAGTACATCTTAAAGTACAATGCCAAAAATTTGTGGAGAGTTGAGCTTACAAACTATTGGAGAATGCTTTACACAATAAAAGGTGACCAGGTTGAGATAGTTTGTTTTGTGCTAGATATTATAGACCATGAGAAATACAATAAAAAGTTTGGTTATAAGAAAAAATAATTATCCCTGCAACCTCTTCAACTCTTCCTCTGGATTTGGATTTATGTCAACGTTTTGTGTTATAAATTCCAGTCTGTTGAACATGGAATTCTTGTTTGTTCTGCCGGTTAGTTTGACAATTGTTCCAAGCAAATCATTCTTCACAGCTTCGAAATCTGCAGGATTGTTTTTGAAATTCAATAATTTTTCCTGGGTCATGTTCAATAATTTTTCCAACTGGTTTCTGAAGAAAACGCATCTTATTGTTTCTGTCCCGTCATCCAGAACAGTGTTAAGCACATAAGCAAAAGCTGGAATCACATTTCCATGCTCTGAGCATACAAACAAGTCAATGCTCGGCTTTGCCCTCTTGCCGCATTTCGGGCAGATTTCATAGAACTTGATGTCAAAAATCTGCACAATTGTGCCGAGCAGCTCAACTTCATTGTCATTTTCATTCAGGTTCTTGATTTCTTTTCTGTTTCCCTGCTTGGCTTCTACAAAAACTTCGCTGACAATTTCGCCTTTTGGATTTAAAATAAGCTGACTTCTGTCATTAAGGTGAATTTCTTTTCTTCCGTTGTTTTCCCGTACATAGGCACCTACAATCTTGACAATATCATGCAAACCAAGGTTAGCCGCATTGTCTGCCTGAGAGCCCCACATCACAGCCCTTATAGTGCCTGTTTCATCTCCAATCAGCATGGAAGCGACTTTGCTTACAGCATCCCCTTTCACAAATTCTCTTGCGTCAGAAATTTGCAAAACCTTGCCAATGGTTTCAACATCCCTCATGCCTGTTAGAATATTTTTTATCTGCAATTTCCCGCTTAAAGGCTCAAAAATCTTGACGCCAAGCTCATTTGCAACAATATGCGCCGCTCCCTCCTTGCTTATCAATCCAGAAAGCTGCTTTAATTTCTTCTCAACTCTTTCTTCTATTTCTGAAACACTCATCTTGGTGTTTTCATTTATCTTGAGAACTATCTCCTCGTAAGGAATCTTAATCATAAATCAAAGGTTAAGGAAATGGTTTATATAGTTTTGGTTTTTGTTCTTTGATTTGGTTTTTTTGATTTATTGTCTTATTTATTTTTGGTTAATGAGTTTTTATTATTGGGTTTTTTATTTAATGTTTTTTTTATTTAAGTGTTTTGTGCTTCTTGCCCTTGACATTAGGGCACGATTCAATAATATATTTTTAAAAAATCAAAAACACTTTATTTTGAATATGTAATTGCAAATTTATAAACAATATCCCGAAGTTTTAATGTGCTGTCAGATTTGTCATAAGCGTAAAATTGCCTGCCTGTTTTTGCGCAAAACTTGAAGCCTTTTGTTTTTGGCAAGTCTATAATTTTATTTGCAGGCACAGGCGCTTCAAAGCTGGAGCCTGGCGCTTCTACAAACTTGACAAAATTATCTTTTTTATAAAGCAGGATTGTCTTGCTTAAGGGTATCCTGTTTGAATTATCATCAATTCCAAATGCATCTTTAACAACAGGCTTTTTGCCTTCATAATCAATTATGAATTTTACAGGGTTTAATTTTTCATTTAGTTTGTCTCTGTTATCGTAATCAGTATAAACTAAATTTTCTAACTCAATGTCTTCTTCTGCTAAAACTTCTGTGCCTTGTATGAGGCCAACTTTTATTTTGTGATTTTTATTTGTAAGAATCAGGTCAAAACTCTTTACAGGCCTGTTCATTATCTCCCTTTCATCGAAAGAAAATCTGCAGACAACATTGCTTCCTTCAACATGCAGGCACTCATTGAATTTATCAACAAAATCGTATAGAATATCAACTGATTCGTCTCTTAATTCTACACAATTCCAATCAGGTTTATCAGCGTAATCTTTAAAACATTTCTCAATATCTTTTGCATTTTTACAGTCATCAATTAATTCATTTAATTTTTTATTTATATTTGTATAGTTTTCTTTAAGGTTGTAGTCAATCTTCGCCTTGAATGAGGGAGTTACAGAATAAGTTCCTATTATGCTGCTTTCTTCCTGCTGGGCTGTAGCTGCTCCTGTTATTTGCGGATTTTTATCTGTGTAAATAACAAGACTTACCAATAATATTGGTATCAACATCAACAAAACCAAATCTTTTGCTTCCATTTTTATACAATTGCAGTTACTCCTTTTGCCTTTGCTCGTGCATACCTGTCTGTGCCGCAGCATTCAAAATGCCATCTTTCGCCAGCATCAAATCTTTTTTCGTCGCCATATCTTACCCATCCTGCCTGGGACATTATCTCGTGCAATAACAGCCAGTCATTGTTAGCCATTGCAGCAACTGTTTTTCCTTCAAATAAAACATCAACTGCATTTCCAGTTGTATGCGGGCATTTTTCATTAGACGGGTCGCAGACTTTTTTCTTCCTTTCCTCTGCTTTAGGATAGGTTTTTGCAAATTTATTCCAGAGAGCTGTCTGCTCTTCCCTGCTTCTGTAAGCAGAATTTACAACTAATTTTTTGCCTTTTGTTTTTGCTATTTTTTGCGCTTCAAGAAGCAATTTGTATGCCTCTTCTGTTAAACCGCACCTTATTCCTTTTGCGCAAAGCTTTTCTTCTGTTTCTTCTGTAAAGTCTATCAGGCTTAGTTGCCCTTTTTGGATTTGAAATGCTTTTTTAACAACTTGCTTTGTTTCGTCCTTTAGAATGTCAAATTTCAATTGCAATTTTGCCTTTCCAATTAATTCTAGACTAGCTTTAATTTCATAATCATAATTATTGATTGGAATATTATACGGAGAACTGGTTATGTAATCGTTAAGGTTTTTATTGAAATAATATGCCAGATTAGTTGCCAAAGAATCCTCTTCAAGGCATGGATTTTTGACGTAATTTCCTGACTCATCTTTTTTTAATTCATACCAAATGTAAGCGTCTTTAAATTTTCCACAATCGTTCTTCACGAATATTTGGCTTGCATCAATTTCATTAATGTCAAACTCTGAAACTGAAGCCCCATTTTGAGCAAGGTCATAAACTGCCTGCTGCAATGCATATTTTCCAGACTGATCAATGTAGAAAAGTGCTGATTCTGCTTTTTGGTAAATTTTGAATAAGATTAGTTGTTTTTTCCCAACTGGCTCATATTTATTGTATTTTGAGTTAAATTGTATAAGTGTCCATGTTAGCACGAAAATAACCATAAATGTCAATGTCCAACTATACACCAATGCTGCTTTCTTTGTTTTCATTTTGACTTATAGCTTTCTCTTAATACTACATATAAGCTGGAACTATCAGAAATTGGAATAAACTGCTCCCCAAGATTGATACAGCCGTATTGATTAGTTATGCACAATCCATCCTGGAATGATGTTGATTTAAATTCTATTATTGGCCTTACAGCATTTTCTGCCTCTTTTTGCCTGTTTATTGATACATGAAAACCCCTAATTACTGTATTTTTTGTTTGCGGATTAATATATTCATATTCCAGATTATTTAAGATTCCGATTGAATTTTTTCCCAATGTTTCTTTGTACTTATCAGGCTCCAATGACCATAATCTTATCAATTCTGCAACATTAATTTCCCTGCCATCAACAACTACCGGTGTTCGCAAATAATTGATTAAAGTTGAGGATGATGTAGGTATATCTCCTATTCCTTTTAGCTGGCGTTCAACTGCACTTGCTGCCTGCAGCTTAAACACCACAAAAAAGAAAAACAATGCCGTGGCTAATAGCAGCCAAGACCATATGTCAAGTATGAATTCTGATATGGCTTTTTTATTATGAAAAATTTTATAGCTCATTTTATTTTCTTACAATTACATGCATTGTCAGCATTCCTTTATTCATTACATTTCCGATTTTAATTAGCACATATCTTTGCTCTATGACGGACTTTACACTGCCTGAGCCTCCTGTAACAGTTGACAGTATCCTAGGTTCCCAGAAATTATAATTATCCTTATTGTAGAATACTATATCTTCTGCACTACTATCAATATTTTTTAGTGTCAACTTGGCTGCTATAAGTTTATTATCCTTGCCATATGTAACTGTTTTAGCATCCATTTCATTTATGTCTATATTTTCCAGTTTCTTGTATTTTTCGAAATCAATTATTCCAGGATAGGCTCTTTCAATGTCTGCATCAAAATATGATATTGCATTTGGAGAATAGAAAATCCTGTTGGTTAGTACCCTTGCTTCCGCATCTGATACGTCAATGTTGTTTAAAATCAGGAGCCTAAGCAAAAAAATAACGCTAAGAAATGCTATTATCAGATATATAAATTTGGGTATCCATAATACCACGTTGTCAGATATGGTGTCTCCTCTTTTATTGAACATTTTAATTATTTACATTTATATTTTTTTTATTTTTTGAATAAGAGATATTGTTTTCCTGTGAATTTCTAGGCAGTAACTTAGTATAGTAAAATGTGCTAGTCTTGTCTTCTGCAAATGGGTACCCTATAACGCCACCTTCTTTTATTTCATTCTGCTCATAAACTTCAACTTTGTTCTGCTTGAAATCAAAAATGAAATTATCAATTTTTTCCGGATAGTTATACTGGACATCTCCCGGGCTTGAGTAGATTGTATTTACCAAAAGCGCGCTGTCTCTTGCAAAATAGATTTTTTCGAATGTTGTGGATTTAATTTCGCCATTTACTGTATCCAACAGGATTAATCCGACCAAGAATACCACAACAAGCTCGAATACATTGAACCATAAATCAATGTCCATTCCTTTCTTAGAAGTAAAAAATCCTCTTTTTTTGTAATGCATATAATAAAATTGGTTATGGGATATATTAATATTTTTGTTATTTATTGTTTAAGTTGTCTATGTATGCTTTTCTTTTGCTGATTTTATCTCTGATAGCGTCGTTAAATGGGGCCAAATAAATTATAATCTCACCATTTGTATTCTCATATTTTTCTATGTAAATAACCTGGCTTTTGGTTTTTGAAGTGCTTCCAGTCAATACAAGGTATTTGTATTTTTCTTGTGGAATTAAGTATAGTAATGGAAATTTGTAAAGTATACTGTCTGGAACAACTTCTTTTTCTGTGCTATACGCAACAGCCGGGTCTGTGTCCTTTAAAAAGTAGGCTACTTTGTCAAATTTTGTGCAAGGCTTGTATGGATTGCTAAATATCCCTTCGCCGCCTTTATAAAAACACAGACAAGCTTTGTCGCCACAAGAACTTGGCTTTTCTATCTTTAATCCAACTATGTTAAGGTTTTCCTGAGAATCCCAAACTTTATTATAGCCAACTACAGCTGCAGCCCCAATAAAATAATTGATTTGGGTGTAATCAAGCTTGTTATCATTTTTTAATAAATATTGTATTTTTGGGACTAAATCATCTTCAAAATTAGCCAAAGAACCATCGTCTGTTTCTCCAAAAAATGCAGGATAAATTTTATAATAAACTATATAAACTCCAAAAAGAAGTAATACTGCAGCAAATCCAAGATATATCGCTTCCTTTAAAATAAAGGCTTTTTTATTTTTTAACATAATGATAGTTAGGTTTCTGGTATGCAACAATACTGCTTATCTTTATAATCTCCAGAACCACATCCAAGTGTTTTAAAATAAGCTACCTTTCCAGGGCCACAGCTTTGCTCACATTCTCCTTTCTGGCCTTTACAAGATTGGAAATTGCCTAGATTTGTATTTGCTTCTGATGTTCCCTTTCCTATTATAAAAATGGTAACAACAAGTATAACTACTGCTATTATTCCTGTAACCAGCCAACCCCACTCAAATGCTTTTTTGTTTTTTCGCATTTTAACCAATTTTCAAGCAGCAAAGCTTTGATTCGCCACACAATGGGTCACTTATATATATTGGAATAGGGTATTCTCCTCCACAAGCTGGTTTGCCATCTTTATCCTTACCAACCTTTTCTGCACATTTGCCATTTTTTAATTCACAGCTCTGCAGAGTTTTTGTTGTTGAAGCTGATTGGCCTGTAAATATGATAAAAGTGATGACAAGCACAACAAGAGCTATAGCTGCGATAATTATTGTATTTATTGCTATGCTTTGCGCTTTAGCTGATGATTCCAAGGTTTTCCGACCTCTGTTTATCATTACCAAACTCATATATAAAGTAATAGTATAATAAACGTGCATCTTCATCATCTTTTTTGACATTAAAATCAATTTTTACAATGTTTTGGTTAAAGGCATTCTGGAACTCTGCTATTTTTTTATTTTCCCTTCTTGGACCGAGGGTGTCCTTACTTACCTCATAAAATATGGTGCTATACACTTCAAACTTGACTTTTTTGTCATTACAATTTCCACTTCCTTCTACAATAATTGCAATGTTTTCACCTATTTTAGCGCTGTTTTTGCTCCAGTAATATCTCTTTACAATGCATTCATTAGTATTTGTGGTTGATGCCTCTGCTTTCTTAGTTTCGATGCCAACCAATTTTTTAAGAGGCTCTAAAATATTGCTTGTTGATCTAGGTATAGAATAAAAAATAACAATATAAGCAACAATACCGACAATCAACACAGCTATGGCAATGCCTACAGCATGACCAAAACCGCCTTCTTCTTGCCCTTTTTTATTTTTCATTTCATCCAAATGGAAAAATTTTTTCTTTGATTGCTGCAAAAGTTTGATTTGAAAATACTCCTGCTTTATTCATAACGAAGAGTAATACTAAACCTAATAGAACAAAAAAAGCAATCCATAAGACTGTCTGATAAGTATTAGATTTCTTGTGATTTATGTGCATATTCAAATTAATAAATCTCATTTTTAAAAACATTTTCATTTTTTCTGGATTCTTAAGTAATCCAGACCTTCAAGCTGGGTGCATTTTAATTGTTCCAATTTCTGCTTGTCATATTCTGTAACTAGAATCCTTGCGCGCCAGTCTTCGCTTCTGTCAGAGCCTATGATGTAGCCTGACATACCGCTTGCACCTGCTATCAAAAATGCGCCTGCAGAGCATCCTACAAGTGTGCTACACAAGCCAAGC
>JAHFQL010000014.1:16447-17736 GCA_023259315.1 Candidatus Woesearchaeota archaeon
CCGGCAATATAGGACACACCCATTACAGTTACGCCTGCCACTGTACCAACAGCTGTTCCGCCAAAAGCGGTTAGAGTTTGGGGTTGATTTATAACACTTTTAGGATATGCATCTTTATACATTACAAACATCACAGCAAGACTTTTTGATGCATCTACAAACAAATTATTTTGCAATTCCAAGTTATCTAATTGAGTTTTCTTATCTCCTGTAGCTTCTATTTCTGATAAATACTGCATATACTTATTTTCTGATCCAGGCATTTTTGTATCAGAGAGATATTTTGAAAGCTCATTTAATTTTTTACTTTTATCATCGAATTCCAGAACAGAGCAGAATGCGCAATAATTGTTGTCTTCAGTTATAAAAACAGGCTCTTTTCCCTGCAAATACTCGTCCCAGCAAAGTGCCATTTTCTTTGCTATTGTTTCATACTCTTTTCCAGAAGAAACCTTGACTCTTTCAGTCCTGCAGTGCTTCACTCCCTGCTCTGCTATAACCCAGTCAAATAGTTTTACTCTGGTTTTTACCACACCAATGTTGCCATTTTTGCATATTTGATAATCAGTTATGTCCTCGCTTACTGTTTTTGTCTTTCCAAACAATGGAAAAAGCAGAACTAAGCCTATTACTGCCAAGGCTGCAACTATAATGATTGATATTGCTTGAGCTGCTCCTTTTTTTCTCATTTAATTCACTTTTCTGTCGCATATTTTGTTGAAGTTTTCTTGAGTGGCAGCATACACAAAATATGTATCTTCTCTTCCGATTAATCTTCCATTAAATGCTATTGCAGAAGCTGTTCCCTCTTTGATGCCAATAAAGAATATTGTATAAACATTGTTTTTTTCTATTGAATACTCGTATTTGCCAGGTATAACATCATTTTTTATTCCATAGTTTACCCAATCCTCTTTATGAGATTGGTCTTTTGTAAAAAAATCTGCATATTTTTTATCTTTGCCAGGCACATTATTCTTTTCCAAATAATCCCTAAGGCCACTAAAAGAACTTCTTGCGACTTCTTTATCAAATTGTATGTTGGAGCACTCCAAACAAACTGTTGAGCTGGACAACCATCTTCTGCTAAAAGCCTTGCTATTGACTCCGCCTCCAGTCTGCAAGCAGCTGCCCATCAATTTTGCAAACACTTCATTTACTTTAGCATCATTTGCAGAGAAGTCTTTCACAATGCCTGATTCCTTCGTTTTTCCATCTTTAGTTTCGTGAATAATGCGACTTGATATTGTATAGTCCTTTATTGGGCATTTTGCCCTTGTTTCCTCACT
>JAHFQL010000015.1 GCA_023259315.1 Candidatus Woesearchaeota archaeon
TAATATTTAAACTTATTCAATAAAAAAACAAAAAGAAATATCTTCACCGGTTTTTGCTCAGTGTAATCTCGATTGTGGAGACTCTCACGTCTCTGCCTTCATTATTCTTGAATCCCTCTGAGTCTATCTTTATGTCCCTGACTGCAACAGAGTTTTCTAAAAACCTTTTTGATGCAACCTCTGCAACATCGACTGCCCTGCTGATGAATTTGCCCCTTGCCTTGATTATGACATCATCAGCATTTTTTGCCGTAAACTGCATCACAACGCCAGTCACATAGTTCATGAATGGCTTGCCGCCGATAAAAATACTGTTGTCCATTTCATTTCTCCTATCACTTGTGGCCTATCTGCACGCAGAATTGAAAAGGTTATTTAAATTTTTTGGAAATTATGTTTTTACAATTCTTGCCCTTAAAACTTTCTTGCCCTGCACATCCTCCATAATCAGCTTGTAATTTTGGTAGATTATTTCATCACCAATTTTTGGGGCCTTGCCAAGCGTTGCATTTATGAAGTTGTCCAAATCAACATAATCGGTGTCTTTTATTGGCGTGCCGGTTTTTTCATTTAAATCCTCTATTTCAGTGCTTCCCTTGACAAGCCATTCATTTTTTGAGATTTGCATTATACTAGGATTTATCCTGTCGCTTTCATCAATAATTTCGCCCACTATCTCTTCAAGAATATTTTCTATTGTGACTAAGCCCACAACATGGGCTTTCTGATCTATTACAATTGCCATATGCTGCTTTCTTGCCTGGAATAGCCTTAGCATTGTATCCATCTTCTTGTTTGCAAATACAAAAAAAGGCTTTCTCATGACTTGCTTTACAGGCACATCAATTTTATTTTCCTTTACGAATTTCAGCATATCCTTCAAGTACAGAATCCCGACAACATTGTCTTTGTGCTTTTCGTAAACCGGAAGTCTCGAGTACATTTTTGTCGTAGGCAGTTGTAGGACATCTTTTATCTGCATGTCAGACCCAACTGAAACTATGTTCTTCTTTCCCGTCATCACATCTGCCACGGTTGTGTTCTCAAAATCGAAAATCCGGTTTATCATCTTTTTTTCCAAATCCTTTATGGAGCCCTCTTCCCCACTCATTTTCACTATGCTTTTCAGCTCTTCTTTGGTTATTATCGATATCCTTCTAGTGCCAATCAATTTATTCAAGCCCTTAAGGAAATAATCAAGTAGTTTTATTATAGGATACAATAGAACGCTAAGTTCCCATATTATCCTGGCTGCAAACAGCGAAAATATCTCGTTGTTCCTTGTTGCTAATGATTTTGGTGTTATCTCTCCGAATACAAGAATTAGGAATGTCATTATGCCGGTTGCTATTGCTATTGCATTATTTTTAAAAATATTTAACGCAATCGAAGTGCCCAAGGCAGAAGAAGCCACAGTCACTATGCTGTTTCCGATCAATATTGTGGATAAAAGCCTTTCAGGATTGTCTTTGAGCTTCTTCACATAAACTGCTCCAAATTTCTTGTTTTCAACCATGTACCTGACTTTAAATCTGCTCAAGGAAAGCAATGCGGATTCAGCTGATGAAAAGAATGCCATTAGAAGTATCAACAGAAATATTAGCAAAATTTGTGTTTCTAGCAGCATTTTTGTTTCAAATAAATAATAAAATATAAATTTATTCTTTTAAATTTACACTTATCACATCCTCTCTAACACATCAATTCCCAGAAGATTTAATCCTGTCTTCAAAACTTGCCTGACAGTGATAATTAGCAATAATCTTGCACCTTTCACTTTTTCATCTGATTTCAGGACTTGGTGAGCGTGATAATATTCGTTAAATTTCTGCGCTAATGTGTGGAGATAATTTGCAATCAAATGCGGCCTTAATTCATTTGCTGCTTTTAGCACTATTTCCGGAAAATTGGACAAAATTTTTGCGATTTCGATTTCTTCCTTTTCCTTTAATAATTCCAGGTCTGCTTCTAAATTAATTTTTCCTTTCTTCAAAATGCTGCTTATCCTTGCATAAGCGTACTGGATGTAAGGGGATGTCTCGCCTTCAAATGACAAAGCCTGCTGCCAGTCAAAAACAACATTTTTCTCGGGGCTCACTTTCAGTATTCCGAATTTTACAGCGCCGTAAGCTATGGCCTTTGCGGATTTTTCCTCAGATTTTCCATATCTTTTCTTCAATTCATCGTTTGCTTTGTTAACTGCTTCTTTCATGAAATCCTCCAATAAAACAAGATTGCCTTTTCTTGTTGACATCTTGCCGTCTTGGAGCAGAATAAAAGAGTAATTCACAACCTTAGGCTGTCGTATTTCCAGTTCTTTCAGTGCTGCGGCAATTTGCTCCTGGTATAGTTTCTGGTCTTCCCCCAAAACAACTATATTGTCGCCTTTCTTTGATTTTTCAATGTTGTATGTTATGTCCCTCAAAGGGTACAAGGAAGTTCCATCGCCCCTTGTCATGACAAAAACAGGGACTTTCATTCCCAATCCATAACCTTTTTGGTCCAGAACCCACCTGTTGAATCCGTCTATGAACAACTTTCCTGTTTTTTCCAGCCTTTTCAGGGTTTTTTGAGTTTCTCTGCTCCACAAATATTTTGACTCGTAATCAAAAGCATCATACTTGATTCCAAGCTCTGAAAGGATTTTAACCTGGCCATTTATACATATCCCAACAATTTTTTCAAATTTTTTTCTGACTGTTTTGTCCCCTTTCTCAAGTTTGTTCAATAATTCAAGAACTTGTTTTTCCTGTTCAGGATTTTCTTCAAGCTTTTTGTTTATTTCAATATAAATGTTTAATAAATCATTGAAAGTTATGTCTTTTTTTCCCTCTGCTCCCAAAACAAGCATTGCTATCTGCTTGCCGACGTCATTCACGAAGTAGTGAGTTTCGACTTTATACCCTTGAAATCTTAAAATCCTTGCAATTGAGTCGCCAATCAATGCATTTCTTGCCCTTCCGACATGAGGAGAAGCGTTTGGATTGATGCTGGTGTGCTCAAGAAGTATTTTTCCCTTTTTGCCGACATTGCTTAAGCCATACTTATCCTTTAATTTTAAAATTTGCATTATAGTCTTATCCACTATTCTATTTTTATTGATAAAGAAATTAAGGTAAGGGCCTATAACCTTGACTTGATTCACAAGATTAGTTGGATTGAATTTACTGCTTAATTCCTGCGATATTTCATTTGGATTTTTCTTCAATTCTTTTGCCAGAACAAAGCACGGAAATGCATAGTCACCCATTTCCTGATTTGGGGGAGTTTCTAATTCAACGTTTTCCAGCTTGGTTTCTTTTTTCAGAAATTTGATAATTTCTTCCTTGAATTCATCCATAATAAGAAATTAAAAAAGCTGGGATTTAAAGGTTTCTATGAAAAATATGAAATTTAAAATTTTAAAAATTAACCTTTGTGTGATCATTAGCTAGTAATTAAAAATAAAAAGATTTATAAATTGGCAATTAACCCTAGTTAAGATGACAAAACGTTTTTTGACGATTGATGACGTAATTTCTGTTATGGAAGAATTTCAAGTCACTACTGTATCTGCAACAGTAACTTTTGATACGAGGCATCGCAAATTACCTGAATTAGCTAGTCAATACGGTTTAGAATATGTTGCCAATAAACCTCAGGATTCTAATGTTGCTTATCTTTTTCCAATTAGATCATATATGGAAGGCACAATGAAAATATGTGGCATAGAAGTTCCAACAGTCCAGAGTTTTAAAGATATAATCAGAAAATTTAAAGAACAAAAGCAATATCTGCCAGGAGAAATCCGTGGATTTTATCCGGGTGGAACAGATCCTAAGATTTCTGATTTAAGATTGCCTTTATTATTTAGTATGCATTTAAATGGTCCAAAATATGTAGCAGATTCAGACCTAAAAGCCATAAGGGCAAATGATTACAAACATCCATTTCCAGTAGTTCCACTTTCAACGATATAATTTTATTAAATCCCTTATTTTTATTATTTGCAAATTAAATTTCTTCGCCATTTTTTTAATTTCATTAATTTTTGCCATCTTTCCGCTTTTACCTACAATCTCGCAAATGATAGCGGCAGGATAAAGTTTTGCTAAATTGCATAATTCAATTGCAGCTTCCGTATGCCCGGGCCTTTCACTTAAGCCCCTTTCGTCATATCTTAAAGGAAAAATGTGCCCTGGCCTCGCAAAATCGCTTGGCTTTGTGTTTTTGCCAATCAAAGCCTTAATTGTTTTTGCCCTGTCAAAAGCGGAAATTCCAGTTGTTGTTCTATTTTTATAATCTACAGAAACAGTGAATTTGGTTTTATGCAGTTCTGTGTTAATTTTAACCATCAAAGGCAATTTTAATTCATCTAGCCTTTTGCCCAGCATTGGAACGCAAACCAAGCCCCGAGCATTTTTAATCATGAAATTTATCTTTTCTGGAGTGGCTTTTTCTGCAGCCAGGACTAAATCTGCCTCATTCTCGCGATGCTTGTCATCTATCACAATCAAGAATTTCCCTTTTTTGAAATCTTTTGTCGCTCTGGTTAAATTTTTATTCATAGCAATGAGGAGATTTTAATAATTTAAAAATATATATTTTTTAATTAATCCATTTATGTCAATGAACTGTGTCAGTTTTTGTTGGATTTGAAGGAAATTCATGAGTTTTTCTTGTGTTAACTGAACGCGTTCATTAAGTAATTGAAGAATTTCTGGCTGTCTAAATAAATATTTTATTAGAATTCTCTCCAAAAAGTCTCCGATCTTACCTTGCCTTTCTTCTGGAAAACCACTTACATAATTACCAATGTCTATGCCATCAACATGTTCTAAATCATATTTAAATCTCTCAATTACGCTACGCAGATATTGCCTGTACTCTCTCTGATTATGATACTGTATCATCTTTTACAAATACGCTTCAATCAATGTGTCTTTTCCAATTCTTTTTGATACCGGATTCCTGAGATTTATGGCTTTGTCAATTGTCTTGACGCCGAGATTTCCGATTGCCCCCAAGCCGTTGCCTATTATCTTTGGAGCTGCAAATATCAATATTTTGTCAACCACCCCTGCCTTTATGGCAGAGCTGTTCAGTTCTGAGCCGCCTTCAATCATGACGCTTGTTATGCCATGTTTTCCAAGCTGCTTCATCAAATCCTGCATGTCCACCATGCCCTTGTTGGATTTTATTATGATTACCTTAATGCCTTTCTGCTGCAATTTTGTGATATCGCCTTTGGATGCATGGCTTGTGCTTGCAATTATTAATTTGCTCGGATTTTTCATTAAGTTACAATTTTTTGGAATGTTTAATTTGCTGTCAACAACAATCTTCATGGGGTCTTTCCCCTTGTCCACTTTTGGGCTTAAATCAGGGTTCTCCCTTACAACAGTATTCAGGCCTATCATTACGGCATCAACTTCTGCCCTTAATTGGTCAACGTAATCTCTTGCCTCTTTGCTTGTAATATACTTTGAATCGCCGGATTTTGTGGCAATCCTGCCATCAAGGCTCATGGCGACTTTGATTATTGCAAATGGTTTTTTTGTCCTCATATATTTTATGTAAACCTCGTTCAGTTTTTTTGCTTCTCTTTCTAATATGTTAATCTTTGTTTTCAAGCCCCGGAATTTAAGCTCCATATACCCATCCACCAACGGGTTCGGGTCTTTCATTCCAACAATCACTTCTCTTACCCCAGCTTCAACAATCTTCTCGGTACAAGGCGGGGTTCTACCCCAGTGGGAACATGGCTCGATGTTAATGTACATTGTAGAATTCATTGCTTTTTTTCCAGCATCCTGGATTGCAAGCATCTCGGCATGCTCTGCGCCTGCTTTCCTGTGGTAGCCTTTTCCTACTATTCTACCGCGCTTGACTATGATGCAGCCCACCATGGGATTCGGGCTTGTAAGTCCTCTGCCTTTCTCAGCAAGCTTAAGAGCTAAATCCATGTACTTCTTGTGAGATATCAAATTTCGTTTCCCCCTATTCGCTTTGTAGTCCTTATTTAATATTTAAATGTGTGGGTTTATTTTGGGAGTATGTCATTTTGTATTCTTCTGGTATTAATTTTTTCGCAATTTGCTCTCCATAATGAATGTTTATTTTTACCAATTCTACTTTTTTATTTATGGCGTTTAGAATTGACCTATCAATCTTTGAATTTGGAGCAACTTCATTAAGATGTTTGTATACTTCTTCAGCTTCTGGAGAAAAAATTACTCTGACCTTTTTCATAATTCAAGGCCTTCTTTTATCGCTTTTCTTATTTTTGGATTTGTATTGTGAATCCATGTAATCCCTTTCATTGTTACTGCTATTTTGTTGCTCTCTTCCAAGTACTCAAGAATTAGTTTAAGAGTATTGTGATTTATTTGTTTGGGAAGTCTTCTTTTGAGTTCAGCAACTGTTATTACACTTTCATCCACGTTTTTTAAAGTTTCTTCCACCATAAAGACTGTGTTGAGAGTAGGCGAATGTTCTACTTTCCTTCTTTCTATCAATTCTGACATTTTAATCACAAATTATTATTAATTAATATCTATTTAATATTAACTTATATATAAATGTTTTGGTTTATCGTTCCTTACTCCTCAGTCACCGAGAGATACTGATACTGTAAAGCGAGTTGCTGAACGATATTGGAATTTTGCAACTAAACTCTATACTACTCCAAATCTTGACAGAAATGAATTTAGAAAAGTAATTACAGATTGGAAATAGTGTCCTTTCTCAAATTAGAGAGAATTCCAGTTAAAAAAAGAAACTTAAATTTAATTGCATTTCACAATTATTCTTAATTTTTTATCCTAATACTCATCCCAGCTTTTAATCTCTAAATCTTCCATTTTTTTCTTGGAAATGGAATCAACAAACAATTTCGCAACCTGCGCGTTTGTCAGCAAGGGAATGTTGAAATCAACCGCTTTTCTCCTTATAAGATAGTCATTGGTAATCTCTTCCTCTTCATAGCTTTTCGGGATGTTTATTACCAAATCTATTTTCCTGTCTTTTAAGTATGTCAGCGCATTTGGCTCTTTTTTTTCAAGAGGCCAATACAATTTCGTAACTTTGACATCATTCTGCTCGAGAAATTTTGCAGTTCCTCCTGTTGCATAAAGATTAAAGCCCATTGCGTCCAGTTTTTTTATGCTTTCAAGCAAATAGGCCTTGTTTTTTATAGGGCCTGTTGAAAGCAGTATGTCTGATTTTGGCATGACGAACCCAACCGAAAGCAATGATTTTAGGAATGCTTCATTCAAGTCATTGCCAAGGCACGCAACCTCGCCAGTTGATGCCATTTCAACGCTCAGCACAGGATCTGCACCATGCAGCCTTGAAAAAGAGAACTGCGGGGCCTTTACACCCACAAAATCTAGGTCCATGGTGTTATATTTTCCTTTAATGTCCAATCCGAGAATTGCTTTTGTAGCCAGGTCAATGAAATTATGCTTGGTGACTTTTGACACAAATGGAAAGCTCCTTGAAGCCCTTAAATTGCATTCAATCACTTTAATCTGGTTTTCCTTTGCAATGAACTGTATATTAAAAGGTCCTGTGATATCTAATGACTTTGCAATTTTTTTGCTTATGTCTTTTATTTTTCTTATGGTCTCATGATAAGTGAATTGGGGCGGCAGGGCCATTGTCGCATCTCCTGAATGAACGCCAGCATTTTCTATATGCTCTGAAATTGCGTATATCTTGATTTCTCCATTTTGCGCAACTGCATCAATCTCAATCTCTTTTGCATTTGTAATAAATTTGCTGATTACAACAGGATGCTCTTTGGAAACATCAACTGCTTTCTTCAGATATTGCTCAAGCTCTTTTTTATCGGTGGCAACGCTCATTGCAGCGCCGCTCAAGACGTATGAAGGCCTTATTAAAACAGGATAGAAAACCTTTTCAGCGAATTTTTCAGCCTCTTGCATTGATTTAGCTTCTATCCAATCAGGCTGGTCGACATTCAATTTGTCAAGCAATGCAGAAAATTTATGCCGGTTCTCGGCGTTGTCTATGCTTAAAGGTGAGGTTCCCAAAATTCTAACTTTTTCTTTATGCAATTTCATTGCAAGATTGTTTGGGATCTGGCCGCCCATTGAAATTATGACTCCAGAAGGACTCTCTTTTTCATAAATATCCAGAACCCTCTCAAAGCTCAATTCATCAAAATAAAGCCTGTCGCAAACATCATAATCAGTGCTGACGGTTTCAGGATTATAGTTAATCATGATTGTTGAATAGCCAAGATTTTTCAAAGCAAGCACGGCATTCACACAGCACCAGTCAAATTCCACAGACGAGCCAATCCTGTAAGCGCCTGAGCCAAGCACTATGGCGCTGTTCTTCTCGCCAAACTTTATGTCGTCTTCCTCAGCATTATAAGTCATGTAAAGATAATTTGTCTTTGCCGGATACTCCGCAGCCAGTGTGTCTATTTGCTTTACATAAGGCGCAATTCCATATTTTTTCCTTAATTTCCTAACCCCTAATTTTTTCGCAGTCATGTCATTCCTGTCTTCTTTAAACAGAATTTTTGCAATCTGGAAATCTGAAAAGCCCTGCTGTTTAGAAATTTTGATAATATCTTTTGGGGCGTTGTATATGTTATACTTTGACAGTTCTTTCTCTGTATCCACAACATTCTTTATTTTGTATAAAAACCATTTGTCAATCTTGGTCAAGTCATGAATTTTATCGATTGTTGTTCCTCTTTTTATTGCTTCAACAATTGCAAGCAGTCTTTTGTCAGTCGGGCTTTTGAGCTCTTTTTCCACGTCATTAAATTCTAATTTATTGCACACCAAGCCGTGAAGATTTACGTTAAGCATGCGCATAGCTTTTTGGATTGTTTCCTCGAATTTCCTGCCGATTGCCATAACCTCCCCAACTGATTTCATCTCGCTTCCAATTTCGAAGCTCACCCTCTTGAATTTCTGCAAGTCCCATCTTGGGATCTTTACAACAATATAATCAAGTGCAGGCTCGAAACAACTCTTTGTTACTTTTGTTATAGAATTTTCTATCTCGATCAATGAATAACCCAGCGCGAGCTTTGCTGCAACATGAGCCAGGGGATAGCCGGTAGCCTTTGATGCAAGCGCTGAGCTTCTTGAAAGCCTAGCATTAACTTCTATAATACTATAATCTTCAGAATATGGATCAAGAGCGTATTGTATGTTGCATTCACCAACAATTCCCAGATGCCGTATAACTTGAATGGAAATTGACCTTAATTTATGGTATTCTGAGTTTGTCAGAGTTTGGGACGGAGCAACAACAATGCTTTCTCCTGTGTGTATCCCCATTGGGTCAAAATTTTCCATGTTGCAGACCGTTATGCAGTTGTCGTAAGAATCCCTCACAACTTCATACTCAACCTCTTTCCAGCCCCCTAAATATTTCTCAACAAGAACTTGGTCAGAGTAAGCAAATGCTCTTTTTGCCTTTTCCAGCAATTCTTCTTTGGCCCAAGCAACTCCTGAGCCTGCGCCTCCAAGAGCATAAGCGACTCTGAGCATCACAGGATACTTCAATTTTTTTGCAACAGTTAAACATTTTTCAACAGAAGTCGCAGCCTCGCTCTCAGGAGTTTTAAGATTTATTTCATTTAATTTTTTTACGAACAATTCTCGATCTTCAGTATTTTTGATGGCATCAATTTGCGTTCCAAGAACAGCCACATTATATTTTTCAAACACTCCCTTGTCAAACAATTCAACGCCGCAATTCAAGGCAGTCTGGCCTCCGAAAGAAAGCATTATGCCGTCCGGCTTTTCTTTTTCAATAACTTTTTCAACAAAATACAAAGTTACTGGCAAGAAATAAATCTTGTCAGCCATGCCTTCGCTTGTCTGGATTGTGGCAATGTTTGGATTTATTAAAACAGTTTTTATTCCTTCTTCTCTTAAGGCTTTGAGACATTGCGAGCCCGAGTAGTCAAATTCACCGGCTTGGCCGATTTTTAAACTTCCGCTTCCTAAGACTAAGATTTTTTTTGGTTTGATTATTTTTGATTCCATTTTTTAATGTTCATTACTCCAGAACTCTTATCAAATGTAAGAATTCCTTCGTTTAATGAGGAATTCTCATTCTGAAGCGAAGGGCACGTTAAGCGGAACTGCGTAATTGATTTTAGGCTCGAAAGCCGACCCTCGAAGAGGGGAAAATCATTATTTAGCAGTTCTGCGTGTGTCCTGAGCGTATAATTATGATTGACAAACTCATTTAAATAGTTCACGTGAGCATGTCCAGTGGTAGATTGTGTCATTTTTCTTATTTAAGCATTTTAACGAATTCATCGAATAGGAAATTAGTATCCTCGGGTCCACTATGTCCCTCCGGATGAAATTGGCAACTCATGAACGGCTTTGTCTTGTGCTTTATGCCCTCGTTTGTATTGTCATTGGCATTGACAAAATATTCCTGCCATTCATTGCTTAATGACTTCATGTCAACGGCAAAACCATGATTTTGGGTTGTGATGTAGCATCTTTTTGTGCCAACTAAAGTACATGGCTGATTTTGGGAACGATGTCCATACTTGAGCTTGTAAGTGTTTCCGCCGGCAGCAAGCGCCATCAGCTGGTTGCCAAGGCAGATTCCAAAAGTGGGTATTTTGTGCTTGAGCGCTCTTCCGATGTTGTATATAGTTTTCGTGCACATTTTTGGGTCCCCAGGCCCATTGGAAATTACAAGACCGTCAAAAAATTGAGTCATGAAATCATAGTCATGGGGAATTCTCACAACAGTCAAATTTCTTTTGATGAGATTCCTTATAATATTGTTCTTGACACCGCAATCAACAACAACTACTTTTTTTTGGTTCGGCTTTTCGTTATAAGTTATTGGCTGCCTTATTGAAACTTCCTTAACGATATCGATAACATTCGGGTCAAAAAAATCTGTATCATCATTGTCAAATACAATCTTGCCGAGCATCGCGCCTTTTTCCCTCAATGTCTTGGTTAATTTTCTCGTATCAACGCCATAGATTGCAGGCACATCCTCCTCTTTTAGCCATTCGGCAAGGCTTTTCCGTGCGTTCCAATGAGAATATTCAAAAGAATAATCGGATATCACCAGGGCAGTAGCATGTATTTTATCAGACTCAAAGTTTTTCATTAAGCCGTGCTCTATTTCTTTTCCTGGAACACCGTAATTTCCGATAAGCGGATAAGTCAGGACAAGAATCTGGCCTTTGTAGCTTGGGTCTGTGAGCGATTCTGGATAGCCGACCATGCCTGTGTTGAACACGACTTCGCCGGAAACACCTCGTTCAGAACCAAAAGAAAAGCCCTCAAACTCTTCATTATTTTCAAGAATGAGCCTGACTTGTGAGCGAGTTCGCGTGAACTCACTCGCATTCGAAACTTTTTTATCCTCGTGCATTAAAAAAAGGAAATAGTATGAGGTTATTAATAAATCTTTTGGATGAGAGTAAGTGATTAGCAATAGGATACTATTCAATTATCGGCAGATTGTTGGATTTATGCCACATTATGTGATTTGAGAATCGGCTGACTCGTCGGCAAGATAAATGGATAAACTCAATAAATTACCAAAAAATACTGTTGTATGCCGAAGACTAAGAAGTATCTCTTAACCGCAACATTTAAATAGTAATTGAGTATCTCACAATAATAAGAAATTCTACAGGTTTTAGATATGAACGAAAGAGAATTGAAAACAGGTACAACAACTATAGGGTTAGTCTGCAAAGACGGATTAGTGCTGGCTGCGGACAAAAGGGCAACTTCTGGCTATTTGATAGCTTGGAAGAAATTTGACAAAGTAATCTCTATAACAAATACCATTGCCGTAACAGTTGCAGGCACAGTTTCTGACGTGCAGCTTTTGGTCAAGTACCTAAAAGCAGAGCTCAAGTTGAAGGATTTGAGGACTGGACGAGAAACAACTGTGAAAGAGGCAGCAAGCCTGCTTACCAACTTTATTTACAATAACATAAGGAAATTCAGCATCATACCTGGTATCTCCCATTTCATTGTCGGCGGGGTAGATTCAACCGGATTCCATCTTTATGATTTAAGCCCTGACGGCTCAATAGTCGAGATTGATGATTATATTTCTTCAGGCTCCGGCTCTGTAATGGTCTTCGGAGTTTTGGAAACTTTGTACAAGAAAGGGCTGACAGTCGAGGAAGGTGTCAAGCTTGCAGCAAAAGGCATAAACGCAGCTGTGCAGAGAGATATAGCATCGGGTAATGGCATAGACATTGTTACCATCACCAAGGACGGCGTCAAAAAAGTATTTTCAAAGGAAATAGAATCCAGAATTGAACTGTAACTTTTCTATAAGCATGAAAAAAATTTGAATAAAATAATACCTTAAACTATTTACCAAAACTATTAGATAAATTGATTTTAAATTTTTAGTACACATATTTTATATTACAAAATCAATATTGAAAAAACTATTTATTGAAATTTATTGGCTAGGCGGATCTACTGTATAAATAAAACTTATCAAAACACAGAACTTGTCGTTGCCGCCGAGCACTAGATATGCGAAGCTGATTGAATAAAAAATTCAAAACTATGAAAATATCAAAATGGCTGACATAACAAAAGAAATACTGAAGAGCTTGCCTGAAAATAAAATAAGCGACATTAATTTTGAGGGCGCAAATATAGTCCTGTATACTAAGGACAAGGATTTTTTCTTGAACAATAACGGAATAATCAAGAGGGTAGTCGATGACATAAAGAAAAGGGTGGAGCTAAGGCCGGATCCGGGCATCACAATGGACATGGAGGAAGCTGAAAAGATAATACGCTCGATAATTCCCGAGGAAGCAGGTGTTGACCAGGTAATTTTCGACTCTCAAAGAAGCAGGATTATAATTGAGGCTGACAAACCCGGACTGGCGATTGGCAAGCAGGGCTCAATCTTGAGGGACATCAGGATGCAAACTTTATGGGTTCCATTAATCAGGAGAAAGCCGGCAATAAGGTCAAAGCTTATTGAAAACATAAGAGCAGTGCTTTATCAAAATAGCGATTACAGGAGAAAATTCCTCGACAAAGTGGGCCACAGGATTTATGACGGCTGGCGTCGAGAAAAAAAGAATGAATGGATCAGACTAAGTTATCTGGGAAGCGGTAGGCAGGTTGGAAGAAGCTGCATATTCCTGCAGACGCCTGAGTCTAGGGTCTTGCTTGACTGCGGGATAAATGTTGCATCGGAAGAAAAGCCATACCCTTATCTTGAAGCTCCAGAGTTTAATATAAACGAACTTGATGCAGTTATTTTAAGCCATGCCCATATTGACCATTGCGGGTTTATACCCTATCTGTTTAAGTTTGGTTATAGGGGGCCTGTTTATTGCACGGAACCAACAAGAGATGTTTCTGCGCTTTTGATGCTGGATTACATAAAAATCCAAAGAGCAGACGGAAAAGACCCGATTTACACTTCTGAAGATATAAAAGAAATGGTCAAGCATACAATAACTTTAGAGTATGATGAAGTCAGCGACGTGACTCCAGATGTAAGAATCACGCTTTACAATGCCGGCCATATTTTGGGAAGCGCAATGGTCCATCTTCATGTGGGAAACGGCTTGCATAATATTTTGTACAGCGGCGACCAAAAATATGGAAAGACATTATTGCTGGAGCCGGCTGTAACATTATTTCCAAGACTCGAGACTTTAATGCTCGAAGCGACTTATGGTGGAAAGGATAATATTATGCCGCACAGGCAGGAAACTGACGAGGAATTGATGAGGGTAATCAAGGAAACCACAGAAAGAGGTGGAAAAGTCTTGATTCCAACTCTGGGGGTTGGAAGGGCGCAAGAGGTCATGCTTGCTATAGAAGCAATGGTCAGAGAAAAAAGAATGGATCCAATTCCAGTTTATATCGACGGAATGGTCTGGGATGTAACGGCAATCCACACAGCTTATCCGGAATTTTTGAATAATTCTGTCAGGAAATTGATTTTCCACAAAGACCAGAATCCATTTTTGCACGAGATTTTTAAAAGAGTCGGCTCGCAGCAGGAAAGGATGCAAGTCATAGAAGAAACAGGGTCTTGTGTGGTGCTTGCAACTTCCGGTATGCTGACAGGCGGACCATCAGTTGAATACTTGAAGCATTTATGCGACAACCCAAAAAATTCAATCGGATTTGTCAACTACCAGGGAGACGGCTCACTTGGAAGAAGGATGCAAATGGGAGAAAGGGAATTTACGTTTTCAGATGGGGGCAAACAGGAAATGCTGCAGATAAAGATGCAGGTCCACACTGTAGAAGGCTTTTCAGGTCACTCTTCAAGAAACCAGTTGATGAACTTTGTGGCAAAATGCGAGCCCAGGCCTAAAAAAGTCATTATCAATCACGGCGAGAATTCAAGGTGCCTTGATTTGGCAAGCTCCATACACAAGGGCTTCAGGATAGAAACAGTTGCGCCAAGGAATTTGGAGACGGTGAGGGTGAAGTAATTCAAATATTTTTAAATTGTCTAGTAGTAAAATATTTATGGTTCTAAGAAAAAATTTAAATAAGAACTATAAACTCCATCATTTGAGATGTTTATATGGTATTAACACAGGGCGACCTTGATGCCCGATTGGAAGGATCGTTGAGCGAAATTCTAGATGAATTTAGGGGTGTGGGTGTTGACACGATAGATATTGAAACAGTTCTTTGGGATGCCAGGCAAAAACGGATGAGAGACGGCATAAATATGGTACCAAGCGAAACCAGGATAAGCCCCAAAGCGAAGCTGATAGGATACTTAGCAATTCATGCAGGGCTCAATGGGAGATACGCAGAAGGATTTCCAGGAGCAAGATATTATCCAGGCACTTTTGCAAATGATGTTTTAGAGCCAATTCTGATTTCACTTGTGAAAGAAGTTTTTGGCGCAGAATACGCAGACATAAGACCTCCGACTGCCAACATCGCAAATTTGGCTGTATTTTTAAGTTTGGCGGAAGGTGGAGATAATGTCATGGCTTATACAACTTTGAGAGGCGGCCACATTAGTGCAAGTAAGGTAGGATCTTTGGGCTTAAGAACTAAAACACGAGGCCGAAATTTAGATGAGCACTACATAACTATTCCGTTATCAGAAAATGGTTATCAAATGGATATAGAAAAAACCAAAGCTATTCTGTACAAGCACAGGCCCATTCTAATGGTTATAGGGAAAAAGCTTGTTTCTTTTCCCGGAACCAGTTGAGGAACTTAGGAAGGTTTGCGATGAAACAGGGACAGTATTAATGTATGATGGCGCTCATGTCAGTGGCTTGATTGCCGGTGGACAATTTCAAAATCCTTTGCAAGAAGGCGCTCATGTTTTTAACATCAGCACGCATAAAACAATTCCCGGTGATCAAGGTGGAGTCATAATGACAAATGACCAGAAATTATTTGAGCGTGTTGCAAGTGGTGTCATGCCGGGCGGTGTCAGTAACCACCATTTGCATCGAATTGCACCGCTTATTGTTACTTTAAGGGAAGTGAAGGAAGAAGGACGGCCATATGCCAATCAAGTTGTCAGAAATGCTGTTGCATTTGCTCATGCTTTGGCAAAATATGGATTGGAACCGGAGGCAAAAGAGCTTGGCTACACAGCAAGCCATCAAGTTGCCCTTAACGTTAGAAAACTTTTAAGTATAGATGGAAAGACAGCAGAGAAAATTTTGGAGAGAAATTCTATTTATGCAAATCATAATGGGTTACCAAGAGTCGATAAATCTGTAAAGTACGTAAGTGGGATTAGAACAGGTGTTCAAGAGATTACGCTTCAGGGAATGAGGGAAGACGACATGGACAGAGTAGCTTGGTTTTATAAAAGAGCATTGGTTGATACAGCCAACGTTGCTAGTGAAGTAAAATCATTCGCCATCATGTTTCCACATAGGCATTATGCTAGATAAATTTTTAAATAAGATATTCTATCATTTTTTATGGACCTTCAAACAAAACTACATCAAAGCAGGCAAAATTTCTGCTGAAGTTCTGGAATTTGTAATACTTGGTTATATTAATATAAAACTTCTTTTGGTAACCCTACAAAATACGAAGCTTTAAATATTTGTAGGGTTATCCTACTTCTTATGGTTTTTGTAAGCCGAAAGAAGATAAAGGGAAAAATAAGATATTATTTAGAGAAATCCATAAGATTTCAGGATGGCAATGCAAAAAAAATTTCAGTTTACATAAAGGATTACAATCCAAAGAAAAAGTATAACGGCCTCAAAAATTGCAGGGAATTATTAGATGCTAAAGTCTCTGAAGAGTTTGTAGAATTTGCTACAGCATATTATAAAAAATCCAATATTTTTGATGAAAATCTGATAAAAAAATTAGAAGGCATAAAAATAGAATACAGGAAAATAATCAAAAAGATAACTAAAAAACAAATGCAGGACATTATTGACAGGTTTACTGTGAATTTTACTTACGAGTCAAATGCAATTGAAGGGAGTTCTCTGACACTGAAGGATGTGGTCATGATTCTGCACGAAAAAAAGGTTGTGAAGGGAAAAGAACTGAGAGAGATTTATGAAACTTTAAACACAAGAGAGGCAATGGGGCTGGTTTTCAGCAATAAGTTAAGAATAAGTGAAAAAGACATAATCAAACTGCATAAAGTTCTAACTAAAAATATTGGAGTAGCTGCAGGCTTCAAAAAACTACCAAATTTCATACTGGGAAGAAATGTAAAGACAGCCATGCCTGAACAAGTTGAAAAGGAGATTGAGCGATTAATAGGATGGTACAATAAAAATGAGGACATGCATCCCCTGCAAAGAGCTTCCATCTTTCATGGAAAATTTGAAAGGATTCACCCTTTTGATGACGGAAATGGTAGGGTTGGGAGATTGATTATCAATATAATGCTGCTGAACCACAAGTATCCGCCGCTTATAATAAGAAAAACCCAGAGAATAGCTTATTTTGGCTGCCTTGAAGCGTTTGACAAAGGCCATGAGGATAAGCTGAATAGATTCTTGGTGGAAAAATACAGGAAAACGTATGAAAAGTTTTTTAAGGTGTACATCAAATATATTTAAGAACTGAAGTTTTGTAAATTCATTTATAGTACGTGATTAGCACAAATGAGCTTTAAGTTCATCAAAAGGATTCAATCCTTGTTGTTTCCATGTCATTAAACAAGTGTTTATCCTTTCCATAATGGTCGTTCCTTTTTCATTTCTTAGCGTACCCATGATTTTTCTTTGTACTATCAATTCCCTTACCTGCAATTTTCACATACCATAACCAAAATTTGAAAGAACTAGTATTTGCTTTTTTCTATTGCTAATCACGTACAAGATTTCGGGGTTGTCGGATAATTATTTAAATTAACAATTCCAGAGAGTTTCTTGGGAAGAAATTGCATATTTGAGGGGTGGTTGGAGCGACCCAACCATGACAGCCCTCAAATACCCTAACAAAA